>DASZXM010000742.1:0-6768 GCA_035546415.1 Pseudonocardiaceae bacterium | reverse complement strand
CGCTAATCCTTGTCCCGCAACGACAGTCGCTGTGCCAGGACCTGGCCTGGCCAGCCGTGGACGTCGAAGCGGGTCGTGGGCGTGAAGCCGGCTGATTCGTAGTAGCGGATCAGGTGGCCGTCGCCGCCCGCCCAGCAGTCGATGCGCAGCAGCGGCGTCCGGGCACGGGCGCGGACGTGATCCAGCAGTGTCGCGCCGACCCCCGCGCCCGTGTGGGACCGGCTGGTGATCAGGAACCGCACGTACGTCTCGGGTTCGGCCACCGCCGGGATGTGCGGCGGGGTGTCGCCGACGACCACGAAACCGGCCGGTTCGCCGGCGATCTCACCCAGCCACGCCTCGTCCTCGGACAGCAGTGAGGTCGCCCGCTGGACCAGTTTCGGGCGGGTCGACCACGGCTGGTCGCCCCACTGGCCGGTGCGGCCGCAGGACACCAGCCAGCGGACGGCGTCGTCGGCCATGGCCAGCAACGCCGGCAGGTCGGCCGTGCTCGCCGGGCGGATGTTCACGGGGCCGTCAGGACGATCGGGCCGTCGTCGGTGACGGCGATGGTGTGTTCCCAGTGTGCCGCGCGGGATCCGTCGGTCGTGCGCAGTGTCCAGCCGTCCGGGTCGACCCGGTGGTCGTCCGTGCCGCCCAGGATGAACATCGGCTCGATCGCCAGCACCATGCCGGTGCGTAGGCGCAGACCCTTGCCGGGGACGCCTTCGTTGGGCACGTGCGGGTCTTCGTGCATGGCGCGGCCGACGCCGTGGCCGCCGTAGCCGGCCATGATGCCGTAGCCGGCCGCCCGGGCGACCGGGCCGACCGCGTGGCCGATGTCACCCAGGCGGTTGCCCGGGACCGCCGCCGCGATACCGGCCGCGAGGGCGCGTTCGGTGGCCTCGACCAGGGCCGTGTCGTCCGGTGTGGCCGCGCCGACCGTGAAGCTGATCGCCGAGTCGCCGCACCAGCCGTCCAGGTGGGCACCGCAGTCGATGCTGACCAGGTCGCCGTCGCGCAGCCGGTAGTCGCCGGGGATGCCGTGCACGATCGCGTCGTTGACGCTGGCGCAGATCACCGCCGGGTACGGCGTCGGTGCGAACGACGGCAGGTAGTTCAGGAACGACGGCACCGCGCCCGCGTCCGCGATGACGTCCGCCGCGATGGTGTCCAGTTCCTTCAGGGAGACTCCGACGTCAGCGGCGCCCCGTACCTCCGCCAGGGCCCTCGCGACCACCCGCCCGGCCTCGCGCAACGCGGCGACCTCCCGCGCGGACTTCAGTTCGATCACGACTCTCACTCCAACCGGTCCAATAACTATACCGGTATTATTATCACCATCATGGTGCGAGTGCCACTGACCCCCGCCGAACGCGAACGCGGTGAGCGTCTCGGCCACCTGCTGCGCGCGGCCCGCGGCGAGCGCAGCATGGCGGACGTCGCCGTCCACGCCGGCATCTCCACGGAGACGCTGCGCAAGATCGAGACCGGCCGCATCCCGACACCGGCGTTCTTCACGATCGTCGCACTCGCCGACGCGCTCGACATCAACCTCAGCCTCCTGGCCGACGCCGTGCACGCCGGCCAGGAGCCCGTGCCGCGTTAGAAGAACGTCCCGCACCACGGCGTGTCGGCCACCGCGAACAGCCGGTCGCCCACCCGCAGCGCGTCCGATTTCACCACCGTGAGCCTGCCGGCCGCGGCCAGCGCGGACGGCGTCACATCGCCCAGGTACAGTGCGGCCAGGTCCGACACGTCCAGGGCCAGCTCGGCGGGCTCGTCCACGCGCCGCGCCGGGCCGTCGCCGATCCGGTAACGGCCGGAGTTGGCCGGCAGGAAGTCGTCCCGCACGTCGATAACCGTCGAACCCGCGTCGCTCGCCAGCTCGCCGAACGTGCGCGCCGCGAGCGCCGTCGGCACGTCCACCAGGCGCAGCCACGTCTCGTCGTCCACCGACGTCGTCCGCACGGCCCGCCGGTCGGCGAACAGCAGCTCCAGCGGCTCGTCCAGCGGCCGCAACTCCACCCGCACCTCGGTCACCAGGTCCACCGACATCAGGAACCGCCACAGGCCGGCCCACGCGTCCGGACCGTCGGCCACCAGGTCCTCGACGTTCATGCGCCGCGTGTCGCCGTCCCGTTGCACCATGTAGAACGCGAAGGCGTCGTCACCGTCCGGGCCGGAATGGACGGCCACCACACCGTTGAACTTGAGCTCGTCCATCCAGCCTTCGGTCATCCGCCACCAGCTGTCCGGTCGCGCGATCCAACCCGGCCGGCGCGCACCGATCCGGCGGTAGAGGTCTGGCAGAACGGCCAGCGCCTCCTTGAAGGCGAGCAACCGCACCGCACCGGCCTCCGGGGCGCCGGAGTGGCCGACGGCCCGCAGCCGGGTGATCGTGGCCGACCGGCCGCGCGTGGCGACACCGTAGCCGAACCGGCCGTAGATCACGGCCTCACTGGCGCGCAGCGTCGCCACCGGCTCGGCCATGCCGGCCAGTTGCTCGCGCATCAGGGCGGTGAGGACGCCGCGCCGGGTCTGGTCGGCCCGCACTCCGACGGCGGTCACCATCGCCATCGGCAGCGTCGCACCACCGGGCACGGCCAGCTCACTGGGGAAGGACAGCGCGGTGCCGACCAGCTGGTCGTCGCGCAGCGCGCCGAGCACCCTGGCGTCCGCCAGGTGCGGCGCCCGCTTCGCCCAGTCCTCGGCCGACAGCGGACCGTGGTGCAGGCTGCCGCGAAACAGGTTGGTGGCCGAATGGAGTTCGTCCGGACGCAGGGCCCTGACCTCGAAGGCGCGATCGTCTGTCATGCGTGCATCGTCGCCCAGGAGGCCGACACCGGGCGACCGAATACTCGGTCACCCGGCGACCGGAACGCTACTTCGGCTGGGCCACCTCGTACTGGCCGTCCGACGTCTTCACCGTGACCTGGACCTGCTTCTGCTGGCCGTTGACCGTGGCCTGGCAGGTGAAGGTGTTCCCGACCTTGACCTCCGGGCTCGCCGGGCACGTCACGGTACCGACGGACAGCTTGTAGTCGTTCTGCAGCACGCTCTTCACGCCGTTCTGCACCGACGACGTGTCCAGCACCTTGGTGTTCAGGAAACCTGGCCACACGAAGCACAGCACGCCCGCCACGGCCACCAGCACGACGACGACCACGACGATCGTCCAGATCAGGCCGGTGCGCTTGCGCGGCGTCGCCTGGTCACTGCCGGGGAAGCCCTGCTGGTAGCCGGGGTACTGCTGTTGCTGGCCGTAGCCGCCGGGGTACTGCTGGGTCGGCTGCTGGCCGTAGCCGCCGCCGAACTGGTCCTGCTGCGGGAAGCCGGGCTGCTGGCCGTAGCCGGGCTGCGGCTGGGGCTGCTGGGGGTAACCGGGCTGCTGCTGCGGCTGCTGCGGCCAACCGCCCTGGTTCGGCGCTGCCGGCTGCCCGTACCCACCCTGTTGGGCCGGGAAGCCACCCGACTGCGGGTACTGACCGCCACCATAGGAGGGTTGCTGGCCCCACCCCTGCGGGTCGTTCCCCCCAGGCGGGCCGTAGGGGCTGCTCATCGTTCGCCTCCGAGATCGGGATCGGCGTCGCCGTCCTGCTGCCTTACGGGTCGGTCACCTCGCACGAAACACCGACCCTTCGCGGGCGATCAAACCACAGGTCCACCCCGCTTCCCCACCCAGTCGGCAAACCGACGCGCCATTGTCGCAACCCCGGGTCAGGCCGTGCCCATGGCCACGACACCCCGGCGGATCGCGGCGACCGCCTTCGCGGCCACCTCGCTCACCGGGTCGCTGCCACGCAGCACCTCCCGGATCTGGTCCAGCAGGTCGATGACCTGCCGACACCAGCGCACGAAGTCGCCGGCGAGCAACTCCTGGCCGTTGGCCTCGGCCGTCACCAGGACCCGTTCCAGCGGTTCGCCGCGCGCCCACCGGTACACCGGCCAGGCGAAACCGGCGTCCGGCTCGCGGGTGCGGTCCAGGCGGTGGCGGCGTTCGTCCTCCTCGATCGACGCCCACAGCCGCGCCGTCTCGCGCAGCGCGTCACCGATCGGACCGGCCGGCACCCGCGCCTCGGTGGGCCCGTCCCGGCGCGCCTCGTACACCAGGGCGGACACCACGGCGGCCAGCTCCGGCGGGTCCAGGCCGCGCCACACGCCGTGGCGCAGGCACTCGGCGGCCAGCAGGTCCGACTCGCTGTACAGCCGCGCCAGCCGCCTGCCGTGCTCGGTCACGTCCTGCTCGGCGCCCTCGCCCGGATCGGTCAGGTAGCCGCGGTCGACGAGCAGGTCGCGGATCCGGTCGAACGACCTGGCCAGCGAGTGCGTCGTGGCGGCCATCCGCTGCTTGAGGTGGTCGTTCTCGGCGGTCAACCGGTGGTGGCGCTCGGCCCACCGGGCGTGGTCCTCGCGCTGCTCGCAGCCGTGGCACGGGTGGGCACGCAGCGCCCGACGCAGCGTGGCCAGTTCGGCGTCGTCGGCGGCACCGGACCGGCGGCGCTCCCGACCGGGCGCGGCGATGCCGGCATTGCGGACACTGTCCGCCAGCTCCCGGCGTGACCGCGGCGAGCGGACGTCGACCTGCTTGGGCAGCCGGATGCGACCCAAGGTGCGCACCGGCGACGGGAAGTCGGTGACCGACAGCCTGCCGGCCCAGCGGTCCTCGGTGACGACCAGCGGGCGGGGTTCGGTGAGCGGGTCGATGCCCGGGTCGATCACCACGGCCAGGCCGGACCGCTTGCCCGACTGCACCGCGATCACGTCACCCTTGCGCAGTCGCTCCAGCGACGCGGCCGCCTCGGCGCGTCTGCTGGCGGTGTTCTGCCGGGCCAGGTACTTCTCCCGGTCGGTCACCTTGCGGCGCAGCGCCGCGTACTCGGTGAAGTCACCCAGGTGGCACGTCATCGACTCGGCGTAACCGGCCAGGGCCTTCTCGTTGGCCTCGATCTGCCGGGCCAGCCCGACGACCGACCGGTCGGCCTGGAACTGCGCGAACGACATTTCCAGCAGCTCACGGGCCTGCGCGGCGCCGAACTGGTGCACCAGGTTGACGGCCATGTTGTAGCCGGGCCGGAACGACGACCGCAGCGGGTACGTGCGGGTGGACGCCAGGCCGGCCACCTGCTTCGGGTCGACGCCCGGCTGCCACAGCACGACGGCGTGACCCTCGACGTCGATGCCGCGCCTGCCGGCCCGCCCGGTGAGCTGCGTGTACTCCCCCGGGGTCAGTTCGACGTGCGCCTCGCCGTTGTACTTGACCAGCCGTTCCAGCACGACGGTGCGCGCCGGCATGTTGATGCCCAGCGCCAGCGTCTCGGTCGCGAACACGGCCTTGACCAGGCCGTTGACGAACAGCTCCTCGACGGTCTCCTTGAACGCCGGCAGCATGCCCGCGTGGTGGCCGGCGACACCGCGCTCCAGCGCGTCCCGCCACTCCCAGTAGCCCAGCACCCGCAGGTCGGCGTCGGGCAGGTCGGCGGTGCGCCGGTCGATGATCGACCGGATCTCCTCGACCTCCTCCGGCGTGGTCAGCCGCATCCCGGCGCGCACGCACTGCTCGACGGCGGCCGCGCAGCCGGCCCGGCTGAACACGAACACGATCGCCGGCAGCAGGCCGGCGGCGTCCAGCCGTTCCACGACCTCGACGCGGGACGTCGGCCGGAACCGCGGCCCCCGCCCGGCGCCGTTGCGCCCCCGCCCCCGGTTCCACGGCACGTGCAGCCGGGCCAGGTCCTCGGTGCGGCGCAACAGGTTCGGGTTGATCGCGGCCTGCTTGCCACGCTGCTGCCCGGGGATGCCGTCGGCCTTCTCACCGGCGAACAGGTCCATCAGGCGGCCGGAGACCATCATGTGCTGCCACAGCGGCACCGGCCGGTGCTCGTCGACGACGACCGTCGTGTCACCGCGCACCTCGACCAGCCAGTCACCGAACTCCTCGGCGTTGCTGACGGTCGCGGACAGGCTGACCAGCTTGACACTGTCCGGCAGGTGCAGGATGACCTCCTCCCACACGGCACCGCGGAACCGGTCGGCCAGGTAGTGCACCTCGTCCATGACGACGTACCCCAGACCGTCCAGCGCGGTCGATCCGGCGTACAGCATGTTGCGCAGTACCTCGGTCGTCATGACGACGACGGGAGCGTCACCGTTGATCGACGTGTCCCCGGTGAGCAGGCCGACGTTGCGCGGGCCGTGCCGCGCGGTCAGGTCGGCGAACTTCTGGTTGGACAGCGCCTTGATCGGCGTCGTGTAGAAGCACTTGCGGCCCTCGGCGAGCGCGAGGTGCACGGCGAACTCGCCGACGATCGTCTTGCCGGCACCGGTGGGGGCACACACGAGCACACCGTGCCCGTCCTCCAGGGCCTCGCACGCGGTGCGCTGGAACGGGTCCAGCTCGAACGGCACGACAGCGGTGAATTCGGTCAACTGGGGGTGGGCGGCTCGCCGACGGGACGCAGAGAACGCGTCGGCCGGAGCACGCACCGGGCGATCAGCCACGAGACCAGAGTGTCACACAACCCGGACAGTGCGCCGCGCGACCAACGTGTATATCCCAACTGGCGACGAGATATACTCGACCGCGTGAAGCACCTGGTGGACCTCGACGAGGAAGCACTGGCGGCCGCCCAGGAACACCTGGGCACCGCCACGATCAAGAACACCGTCAACGCGGCGCCGAATCTGGCGGTCGCACGATCAGCGGTGAAGAAATCGAAGCGGCGCTCGACGTACTGGCCACCGTCGAACTGTCGGACGAAGACCGGGAAGCCATGTGGCGCGGCTCAT
>DASZXM010000741.1:0-5929 GCA_035546415.1 Pseudonocardiaceae bacterium | reverse complement strand
CGACGATCACGGTGACCAGCGCCGCGACCACCACGACGGCGACGGCGACGGTCATGTTCCGCGCGCGGCCGGTGAGAGCCGTCGTCAATACCGCCATCTGTTCTCCTGAACGGGCCGTCCGGTGAATGCACCGCCCACGGCGGCCGGGCCGAATGGACTGCCGCCACAGTATCCGGTTCCGGCGATCATCGTGGGCAGGCCCGGCCGGTCACAGGCGGTTCGCAGCTGATCGGAACAACTCCGTGACGGTTGACAGCCGACCGCACGACAATGGCGCCGTGACTTCCCCCGTGCTGGTCGTCGGCGGCGGGCCCGCGGGCCTGGCGGCAGCGGCGGAACTGCGCCTGCACGGCGTCGACTGCGTGGTGGTCGAACCGCGGGTCGAGGTGTCGCACCGCAGGCCGAGAGCGAAGACCACGAGTATTCGGACAATGGAGCATTTCCGCCGCTGGGGCATTGCGGAGACGCTGCGGAATGCGGCGCCGCTGCCGGTCACGTGGTCGCAGCGGGTCACGTTCTGCGAATCGCTGTCCGGCAGGCGGATCACCGATTTCGACGGCGCTTTCGGCCTGACCGTGGCACGCGACGATCGGTTCGCCGAACCGGGCCAACAGGTCCCGCAACCCGTCGTCGAGGAGGTGTTGCGCGCACACGTCGCGGACAGCCTGCGGCTGGGCGACCGGGTGGTGGACCTGGCGCAGGACGACGACGGGGTGACGGTCACCCTCGGCTCCGGGGACCGGCTGCGCGCCCGGTACGTGCTCGGGTGCGACGGTGCCGCCGGTGTCGTGCGGGACGCGATCGGCGCCCGGTACGTCGGCCGGTCCGACCCTCGGCCCAACTTCAACCTGGTGTTCCGGGCGCCGTCGCTGGACACCGGGCTGGGACCGGCCGTGCAGTACTGGGTGGTCGGCGCCGGCCTGGTCGGGCGGCTGGACCTGGCGGGCACGTGGTGGGCGATCCTGCCGGGCGTCGACCCGGAGTACGGGCAGGCGCACGCCGCCGAACTGGTCACCGGCCTGGTCGGCGCGCCCGTCGACCACGAGGTGCTGGCCACCGACCCGTGGCAGGCCCGGATGCTGGTGGCCGACCGGTTCGCCGACCGGCGGGTGTTCCTGGTCGGCGAGAGCGCGCACGTCAACCCGCCGTGGGGCGGCCACGGGTTCAATACCAGCGTCGGCGACGCGGTGAACATCGCGTGGAAGATCGCTGCCGTGGAGCGCGGCTGGGCGGGGCCGGACCTGTTGGCCAGCTACGAGCCGGAACGGCGCGACGTGGTGGAGCGGACGGTGGCCAGCGCGGAGTCGAACGGTCGCAGCGCGCCCGCCGACCTGCTGCCGGACGCGGCCGCGATCCAGGCGGCGAAACGGCCGGAGTTCCACAGTTTGGGCCTGGTTCTGGGTTACTCGTACGCCGGTTCGCCGGTCGTGCAGCCCGGGAACGTCCCGGCGACCGAGGTGACGGCGTACGAGCCGAGCGCCGCGCCGGGTGCCCGCCTGCCGCACGCCTGGCTGCCGGACGGGTCGTCGCTGTACGACCGGCTGGGCAGCGGGTTCGCACTCGTCGGACCGCCGCACGCGGGTGTGGCCGCGCTGGTGGCGCGGGCCCGGATGCCGTTGGCGGTCGTCGAACCGCCGCCCGGCTATCCGTGGGGCGACGAGTTCCTGCTGGTCCGCCCGGATCAGCACATCGCGTGGCGGGCCGCTGATCCGGCCGATGTCGACACCGACACACCGGTGGGCGCGTGAGCGGTCGCGTCTGATGTGCTGGGGGCCGGTATCCCCGGACGAAAGGATAAGGACGACCATGCGCATCGCGACCATCGGCCAGCGCGTCAGCCTGATCTTCGACGACGGCGCCGTCGACGTGCACGCGGCCAGCGACGGCCGGTTCGGGCCGGACGCCGCCGGGGTGTACGAACGCTGGCCGGAGTTCGTCGCGTGGGCGAAGGCGGCCCAGTTGCCCGCCGCGACCCCCTACCCCGCCGACGCGCTCGGGTCGCCGTCGCCGACACCACGGCAGGTGTTCGGGATCGGCCTGAACTACGCGTCGCACGCCGCCGAGTCCGGCATGGACCGGCCGGAGACCGCGCCGCCGGTGTTCACGAAGTTCCCGTCGTGTGTGACCGGGCCCTACGACCAGATCACGCTGCCGCCGGGCGGACGCACCGACTGGGAGGTGGAGCTCGTCGTGATCATCGGCACGCAGGCGCACCGGGTCGCGGCGGCGGACGCGTGGGACCACGTCGCCGGGCTGGCCGTCGGGCAGGACATCTCCGAGCGGATCCTGCAGTTGGCGTCGGCGCCGCCGCAGTTCAGCCTCGGCAAGTCGTACCCGAAGTTCGGCCCGATCGGCCCGTGGCTGGTCACGCCGGACGAACTGCCCGACCGCGACGACCTGGAGCTGGGCTGCTCGATCAACGGCGAGCAGGTGCAGACGGGCCGCACCAGCGACCTGATCTTCGACGTGGCGGCGCTGGTCGAGCACCTGTCCGGTGTGACGTCGCTGCTACCCGGTGACGTGATCTTCACCGGCACGCCGTCCGGTGTCGGCATGGGCCGCGACCCGCAGCGCTGGCTGGCGCCCGGTGACGTGCTGACCACGTACATCAAGGGGATCGGCGAGATGCGCCACACGTTCGTCGCGTAGTCCGACAGGGCCGGGCTTCCGCCCGGCCTCTCTCGTGCCCTACGATGAACGCCAATTCATGAACCATTGTTCATATCGGGAGGTGGGCATGGCGGACGTGACGTTCCAGGAGTTGACCAAGACGTTCGGCGCGGTCACGGCCGTGCGCGACATGTCGTTCACGGCGGCGGCCGGGCGGGTCACCGGCTTCCTCGGGCCCAACGGATCCGGCAAGACGACGACGCTGCGCATGCTGCTCGGCCTGGTCCGCCCCACGGCAGGCCAGGCGCTGATCGGTGGCGTCCGCTACGGGCTGCTCCCCCGGCCCCGGCGCACGGTCGGCGCCCTGCTGGAGGCGACCGGTTTCCACCCCGGTCGCCGGGCCCGCGACCACCTGCGTGTCATCGCGGCGGCGGACGGCATCCCGGACCGCCGGGTGGCCGAAGTGCTCGACCAGGTCGACCTGGCCGACGCGGCGCGGCGCCGGGTGCGCGAGTTCTCCCTGGGCATGCGGCAGCGCCTCGGCCTGGCGGCCGCACTGCTCGGCGACCCGGAGGTGCTCGTGCTGGACGAGCCGGCCAATGGTCTGGACCCGGCCGGCATGGCGTGGCTGCGCGGCCTGCTGCGCGACTTCGCCACCGAGGGACGGACGGTGGTCGTCGCCAGTCACGTGCTCAGCGAGGTCGCGCAGACCGTCGACGACGTGGTGATCGTCAGCGGCGGCCAGGTGCGGTTCGCCGGGCCGCTGCCCACGTCCCTGGAAACGGCGTTTCTCGACCTGACCTCCTGAGGAGACGAACGTGTTGATCCGCGGCGAGTTCCGCAAGCTGACCACCGTGCGCAGCCCGTGGCTGCTGCTGGCCTGTGGGCCGCTCATCGTCATCGGCGGCATCACCGGGCTGGTCGTGTCCGGCGGCGACATACACGACCCGGCCATGCAGGAGAAGGCGTTCGCGCACGTCGCGCTCGCCGGCCTGCTGACGCTGCTGTTCGGCATCCTCGCGGTGGCCGGCGAATACCGGCACCGCACCGTCACCGACACGTACCTGACCGACCCGTCGCGCCGCCGCGCGCTGCTGGCGAAGCTGGTCGCCTACGGGACGGTCGGCGCGGGCGCCGGGCTGGTCTCGGCCGGGATCGCCGTGGCCGTCACAGCGATCTACGGCGCCCCGCTGCACCTGTCCACCGGCGACGCGTGGCGGACGATCGTCGGTGGCGCGCTGGTGAACGTCGCGTTCGCGGTGATCGGCGTGGGCGTCGGCGCGCTGGTGCGCAACCTCGTCGCGGCGGTCGCGGCGGCGCTGGCGTGGATCGCCGTCGTCGAGGGCATCGTCGGCCAGTTGCTCGGGTCGGCGGCCCGCTGGCTGCCGTTCGCGGCGAGCGAGTCGCTGGGCCGCACCGGCGGCACGCTGTCGCAGTGGGCAGGCGGGTTGGTGCTGCTCGCGTACGCGGCGGCGTTCGCGTGTGCCGCGCTGCTCACTACAATCCGACAGGATGTCACCTAGGAGACCGGCCGTGCTGCGCGACAGTGGCGAGCAGAACCTGCGCGAGTACCTGATCAGCACGGCGGCCCGGCTGATCGCCGAACGCGGCACGGCCGGCCTGGCGGTCCGGGACATCACGCGGACGGCGCGCGTCGCGGACGGGGTGCTCTACAACTACTTCGAGGACAAGGAAGACCTGCTCGCACACGCGCTGCTGATGCACGTCGGCACCGTCATGAACAGCCTGCGGGTCATGCCGGAACCGGGCACGGGCACGCTCGCGGACAACCTGAGGCAGTTCGTGGGCAACGGACTCGACGTGCTGACCCGGGTGTCGCCCGCGTTCGCCGGCCTGGTGACGCAGCCCAACGTGCTGGTCCGGTTCCGCACGATGATCGGCGGGGCTCGGGCGTTCGAACCGTCGGTGGACGGCGGTGAGGAGCAGCGCGGACTGCCCGTCATGCTCGCCCGCTACCTGGCGGCCGAGCAGCGCATCGGCCGGATCGACGCGTCCGTGGACGTCGTCGCCGCGGCGGCCGTGGTGGTCGACGCGATCCACGGGCAGGTCCTGCCGCAGGTCCTGTTCAGCCCGCCGGGCACGGCGATCCGGACGTCGCCCGACTTCGCCGACCGGCTCGTCACCACCGTCCTGAACGGCATCGCGCGTGGTTGATCCGCCGACCGTCGTGGCCGTCCCGGGACGCTGTGCGCACCGGCGATCTTCGACCGGCTCGCCGACCGGATGGCCGGGCCGGCGGTGGTCGTCGGGCACTAGATGTAGTGACCTGGGACGTTGTTGACGGTCACCCAGCCAGCCGACTGATCGACGGCCGTCCCGCACCGGTCGTTCGGGACGCCGCCGGCACCCGATGATCTGGCGGTGCTGGGCGCCTACGCGGCGTCGGTGCCCCGCGCGGCAGCGCTCGACGTGCTGCGCAGCCAGCGGGACACGGACCTGACACCGCGGCTGGCCGGGTTGCGGTGCCCGGTCACGGTGATCCACGGCACGCTCGACCCGACGCGCACCGTCGAGCAGGCGCGGGAGCTGGCCATGGCCGTCCCGGGCGCCCGGCTGCGGTTGCTGGAGACCGGCCACTCCCCGGTGTACGAGGCACCGGACGCGGTCGTGGCGGAGCTGACAGCGTTGCTGGCCGTCCCGGGGCCTGGCCACCGACTCACGTGAGCGCGGTGGCCAGCAGGGCGAAGGCGGCGATGATGACGGCGACCCGGACGTAGTGGAAGCGGTCCCAGCGGTTCATCTGCTCCTTCCAGTCCGCGGGCCGGTTCTCGGCGGTCCATGTCTTGCCCCGGTTGTTGATCGGGACGAGCAGCAGGAGCGACATGACCACGCTGACGATCAGTAGCGCGGCGGCGATGACGACGAGGCCGGCGCCTGCGCGATGCCAGCCGGCGACGGCCCAGACCGCGCTCAGGACGAGCGAGGCGATGTACCAGACCGGCATGGCGGCACCGAGCATCCGGCCCCCGTGCGAGCGGCCCTGCTGATTGCTGTCATCGGGGAGTCCGTCGAGGATCGGATTGAGGACGAAGGCGACGGAGAACTCCACCCCCACCATCACGCCGACGACCACGATGGTGACGACTTCCAGTGTGCTGAGCATGGCAACCCTTTCCCAAGATCTAGCGTTGCTAGAGAACGGGTCGACGCTAACACTGCTGCCGCTCGATTGTCTAGCGGTGCTAGAATCGGCGCATGTCGGTACAGGGACGCAAGGAGCGCGAGCGGGCGGACCGCGAACGCCGCATCGTGGCGACGGCACGCGAACTCGCCGAGCGGCACGGCTGGGACGCCGTCA
>DASZXM010000740.1:0-6471 GCA_035546415.1 Pseudonocardiaceae bacterium | reverse complement strand
TGGTACGTCTTCTTCGGCCTGATCGTCGCGATCAGCATCGTCTCGATCATCGTGCGGGGCTTCACGTTCAGCATCGAGTTCGAGGGTGGCACGCAGATCCAGATGCCGGCCACCGGCGCGCACGGCGTGATCAGCGTGACGGACACGACCAAGGCGTACGTGGACGCGCTGGGCAAGCAGCCCTCGTCCGTGCAGTCGGTGGGCACCGGCAGTTCGGCGAGCATCCAGATCAAGTCGGAGACGCTCAACGACGCGCAGGTCTCCAAGCTGGAGACGACGCTGTTCAACGAGCTGCAGCCGTTGGACTCCACGGGCAAGCCCAGCCAGCAGGCGATCAGCGACTCGGCCGTGTCCGGCTCGTGGGGGTCGCAGATCTCCCGGCAGGCGATCATCGGCCTGGTCGTGTTCCTGGTGCTGGTGTCGATCTTCCTGAGCATCTACTTCGAGCGCTGGATGGCGCTGGCGGCGCTGATCGCGCTGGGCAACGACCTGATCGTGACGGCGGGCGTGTACTCGATCGTCGGTTTCGAGGTCAGCCCGGCCACGGTGATCGGTCTGCTCACCATCCTCGGTTTCTCGCTGTACGACGCGGTGGTGGTGTTCGACAAGGTCAAGGAGAACACCAGGGGACTGCTCGGCCTGACCCGGCGGACGTTCGCCGAGGAGGCCAACCTGGCGCTGAACCAGACGCTGATGCGGTCGATCAACACGTCGCTGATCGCGTTGCTGCCGGTGTTGGGCCTGCTGATCGTCGGCGTCGGTGTGCTGGGTGTCGGCACCCTGACCGACCTGGCACTGGTGCAGTTGGTCGGCATGTTGATCGGTGCGATGTCCTCGCTGTGCCTGGCCACACCGCTGTTGGTGGACTTCAAGATGCGTCAGGGGCCCTACGCGCAGCAGGCCAAGCGGGTCCTCGCCCGCCGCGAGACCCTGGCCGCCCGGCAGGCCGCCCAGGCCCAGTCCGGCGCGGACGGGGACGCGGTGGCCACGTCCCAGGACGACGCGGAGATCGACGCCGAACTGCGCAAGGAACGCGCGTACGCGGCGGCCTCCAGCGTGCCGGCACGCAACCCGAAGGCGCAGCACCGCGGCAACCGGCCGTCCGGCAAGGGCCGCCCGTCCGGCAAGCGGAAGCGCTGACCGGGTGGACGCGCAGGTCGGCGACGCGCTGTCGCTGATCCGGGAGATCCCGGACTTCCCCGAACCCGGTGTCCTCTTCCGCGACCTCGGCCCCGTGTTCGCCGATCCGTCGGCGTTCCGGGCCCTGGTGGACGGGCTGGCCGGCACCCTCGACCCGGCGACCGACGTGCTGGTCGCCGTCGAGGCGCGCGGTTTCCTGCTCGGCGCCGCGGTCGGCTACGCCGTCGGCCTCGGCGTCGTGCCGGTGCGCAAGCCGGGCAAGACGCCGCTGGTGGCCGAACGCGTCGAGTACCAACTGGAGTACGGCACGGCCGGCCTGGAGCTGCCGGCCGGGCTGCTGCGGGCCGGCCAGCGCGCCGTGGTCGTGGACGACGTGCTCGCCACCGGCGGCACCGTGCGCGCCACGACCCAGCTGGTCGAAGCGGCCGGAGCGACGGTCACCGGGGTGTCGGTGGTGTTGGAACTGACCGCGCTGGGCGGCCGGGCAGCCCTGGCCGGTTACCCGGTCAACGCGCTGCGCGGCCTGTAGCACGTGGATTGTGTCGTTCCAGCCCACCTGGTTGGTTCGGACTCCCTATCATCTCCGATACGAACGACACGATCGTCGTCAGCATGGGGCGGATGAGGAGACTGCGGTGGTCGATCCCGGCATGGCACCGGATCAGCGGATCAACGAGCTGTACGCGCAGGCGGACAAGGCGGTCGCCGAGCTGAAGGCCAGGGCGGCCGGTGTCCAGCAGGCGCAGCAGCAGGCGTTGCAGGCCACAGGGGAGGCCACGTCGTCGGACGGCTCGGTCCGTGTCAAGGTCGACGCGACCGGTGTGGTGACGGCCCTGGAGTTCTCCCAGGTCGTGTTCGAGCGCACCACGCCCGACCGGCTCGCCCAGACCGTGGTCGCGACCATCCAGACGGCGGCGGCACAGGCGCGCGGGCGGATGACCGCCGCGATGGCGCCGGTGCGCGACGCGGAACCGGGCGTGACGGCCGCGGCGGCCAAGGGCCTGGCGAGCCTGGGCATCCCCAAGGTGTCGGTCCCCGACGTGCCGCGCACGGCGGCGGACCCGACAGCCAGGGACGCGTGGTTCGACACGCAGCCCGCGCAGGAGGAACCACCGCCGGCCCCGGAACCGATGCGTGCTCCCCATGCGTCCAACCGTTCACAACGGACAACGACGGACGATGGTGGCGAGGACTGGCTGCCGGACGAAAGGCCTTGGTGATCGCCCGTGGGCTTGGTCCTGCCAGGCGCCCTGACCTGGGTGCTGGACATGGTGGGGATCGACTGGCCGAACATCGACGAGGACCAGTTGCGGTCCACGGCCGATGCGATGCGCCAGCTCTCCCAGGAACTCGACGGCAATTCGGGCGAGGCGAAGTCCGACATCGAGCAGATGCTGCAGAACAACACGGCTGAGTCGCTGGAGCTGTTCGAGGCGCTGTGGAACAAGATCGCCGGCTCGCACCTGCCGCAGTTGGCTCAGGGCATGAACATCGTGGCCGACGCGCTGGACGTGGGCGCGGTGGTCGTCGTCGGGCTGAAGGTGGCCGCGATCGCGCAGCTCGTGGCGCTGGCCGCGGAGATCATCTCCGACCAGGCGGAGGCCGTGGTCACGTTCGGCGCGTCCGAGGCACTGATCCCGGTCCAGACCATGGCGACGCGCGAGATCATGAAGACCATCGAGGACCAGGCCGTCAAGCAGCTGGAGCAGCAGTTGCTGTCGGCGGTCGAGGAACCGGTGATCGACGCGCTGACCAGCGCGGGTGAGGAGCTGGCCGGGCAGTTGGTGGGGAACATGCTCGGCACGCAGAGCGGCATCGACATGGGCAAGGTCGCCTCCGCGGGCGGGTCGGCGTTCGAACAGGGCGTGCAGAGCGTCACGTCCGACCCGCTCGGCGCGGTCGGCCTGACCACCCCGAGTTCCGGGCCGACCAGCGAGAACCTGGAGACGAGCAACGGCGAGGGCGAGTACGCGCCGGTCAGCGGCGACCTGGGGGCGGAGCAGGAAGCATGAGCGGCGACGGCATCAACATCCGGCCCGACGAGCTCGACAAGGGCGGCGACAAGCTCGACAACTTCGCGTCCACACTGGACACCAACACCAGCAAGGTGGAAGAGGCCCACCGCGGCCTGTCCGCGCACGCCCGCTCGGACCGCTCCGGCCTCGGTCAGGTGCTGGTCAAATTTGCCGACAAGACCGGGACCGCGTTCTCCGACATCGGCAAGCAGCTGTCCCGGGTGATCAAGGGCTCGTCCCAGCGGCTGAAGGCCGGCAGCAAGCGGCACCGCGAGAACGAGCAGAACGTCGCCGACTCGATGGACAAGATCCGCTCCAAGGGAGCGGACACCAAGGTCAACACCGGCGGCCAGTCGACGACGACGTCATCGGCGGGCGGCGGCGGCTCCAAGACGCACGAACCGCCGAAGGTACCGGGCGAGGGCGGCGGCCGGCCGAAGGACGACTCGACGACGCCGTCCGATGCCGGCGGCGGTGGCGGCGGTGGCGGCGACAAGGGCAAGGGCCCGGCGGCCGACGACGACGGCCCGGCGACGCCGCGATCGACACCGCCGGTCGACGAGAGCAAGAAGCCGATCACGGCCACCGACCAGCATTCGAACAAGTTCAACGAGAAACCCGACCTGGACAAGCCGACCTACCCCGGTCCGACGCCCGGCCAGGACAAGTACGGCAGCATGCCGGCGGACAAATCCCGGGGCGCTCAGATCGAGCAGCTGGACGAGAGCCGGGTGGAGCGGGAGAACGGCCTGATCACGAAGGTCGACGGCAAGCCCGTCAAGGAGTGGGTCGAGGAGAGGTCCAAGCAGAAGGCCGACGAGACCAACAACCCGGAACGGGCGTGGCGCAACGCCAACGGGTACGGCCCGGACCGGCCGCGGCGGCCCAACGACATGCCCGGCAAGGAAGGCGTCTGCTCGGCCGTCGCGATCGACCTGCGCACCGGTTCCGTGACGCACGGCGTCAACGGCGGCAAGGGCAACGTGATCCCGGAGAACAACCTGCACCCGCTGCTCCAGCAGCGCTACCAGGACATGCGTGCCTGGCAGCACCCGGAGCAGAACGCCGACGGCAGCTTCAAGCCGGTGGGCAACGAGCACGACGGGCAGGTCGCGCCCGCGGATCCGCTGCGTCACGCCGAGGTGAAGGCCGCGAACGAACTGCTCTGGCAGCGGCAGAAGGCCGGCGAGGAGCAGTTCGGCCCGGACTACAAGGTGCCCGAGTCCGCGCTGGGCGAACTGCGCGTCGATCCCAGGTGGACCGACAACGCTAAGCTGGGCCAGCCTGCGCCCTGCTGCGGCAACTGCAACTCGATCCTGCGCGACGTCCCCAGCTACACGGGCCGCTACCAGCACGCCCCGTTGGACCCGCGCCGCGGGCCCAACATGATTCCACCGCACGAGGACTGACGAACGCATGCGCGTGAACCTGGACGACACGACAACGGACGAGACCGGTACGTACCGGATGTACGACGGCGCGCCGTTCACCGGCGAGGTCGTCGAGACCGCCATGGACGGCACGGTGGTCGGCCTCGTCACCTATCAGGACGGGTTGGAGCGGGGCCCGCAGCGGGAGTGGTACTACGACGGCCAGTTGCGGTCGGAGTACGTGGACCTGGACGGCGACCGCCCGGCCGCCGTCTACCAGGAGTGGCACGAGAACGGCCGGCTGGCGGCACGCAAGGAGTTCGACCGGCACGGCACGCTGCGCAAGCAGGAGGTGTGGACCGAGGACGGCACGCCGATCCCGGAGCAGGCCGTCGACAACTGGTGAGGCGCGCGCCGGCCCCCTGTGCTCCATTGGTGACGTCCGTCACCTTGTAGTGCCCTGGGCGCGGATCACCAGGCGCATGTCAATGCATGTACCCCGGTGGAGCTACCATTTGATATCGGGTCGCGTCCGTGATCCGATCGCCGGACGCCGCACCAGCGACAAGGGCGCGGCCTGGGACATCGGGGAGCGTGGGTGAGCCAGGACGTCGAGTCCCCCGCGACAGCGGCTGATGCTGTCCGGCAGCCGTCCGCCACCCGTCGGGTCCGCGCCCGCCTGGCGCGCCGCATCACCGCCCAGCGCGCGGCCGCCGTCAAGCAGGTGCTCGAACCGCTCGCGGGCGTGCACCGCGACCTGCACCCCAACGCCGACCTCGGGCTGTTGCAGCGCGCCTACGACGTGGCCGAGGAGAAGCACCGCAGTCAGCGGCGCAAATCGGGTGACCCGTACATCACGCACCCGCTCGCCGTCGCCACCATCCTCGCCGAGCTGGGCATGGACACGACCACGCTGGTCGCCGCCCTGCTGCACGACACCGTCGAGGACACCGAGTACGGCCTGGAGGACCTGCGCCGCGACTTCGGCGACGTGGTCGCCCTGCTCGTCGACGGCGTCACCAAGCTGGACAAGGTGACCCTGGGCGCCGCCGCCGAGGCGGAGACGATCCGCAAGATGGTCATCGCGATGGCCCGCGACCCGCGCGTGCTGGTCATCAAGCTGGCCGACCGGCTGCACAACATGCGCACCATGCGGTTCCTGCCGCCGGAGAAGCAGGCCCGCAAGGCCCGCGAGACGTTGGAGGTGCTCGCTCCCCTGGCCCACCGGCTGGGCATGGCGACCGTCAAGTGGGAGCTGGAGGACCTCGCGTTCGCGATCCTGCAGCCCAAGAAGTACGACGAGATCGTCCGGCTGGTCGCCAACCGCGCGCCCAAGCGCGAGGACTACCTGCAGACCGTCAAGCAGGAGCTGACCGAACACCTCACCGAGGCCCGGATCGAGGCCGAGGTGCAGGGCAGGCCCAAGCACTACTACTCGATCCACCAGAAGATGATCGTGCGCGGTCGCGAGTTCGACGACATCCACGACCTGGTGGGCGTGCGCATCCTGGTCGACCAGGTGCGTGACTGCTACGCCGCCATGGGCGTCGTGCACGCCCTGTGGCAGCCGATGCCCGGCCGTTTCAAGGACTACATCGCGCAGCCCCGCTTCGGCGTGTACAAGTCGCTGCACACGACCGTGATCGGGCCGGACGGCAAGCCGCTTGAGGTGCAGATCCGCACCCGCGAGATGCACCACACGGCCGAGTACGGCATCGCCGCGCACTGGCGGTACAAGGAGACCCGCGGCTCGCACAACGGCAAGTCGGTGGACGTCGATGAGATGGCGTGGATGCGGCAACTGCTGGACTGGCAGCGGGAGGCCGCCGACCCGGGGGAGTTCCTGGAGTCGCTGCGCTACGACCTGACCACCCGCGAGATCTTCGTGTTCACGCCCAAGGGCGACGTGGAGACGCTGCCCTACGGGTCGACGCCGGTGGACTTCG
>DASZXM010000739.1:0-14034 GCA_035546415.1 Pseudonocardiaceae bacterium | reverse complement strand
CGACCGCCCAGGCCGCCGCCATGTCGCTGTGGACCAAGGCCTACGAGCAGAAGTGCGCCGGCTCGACCATCAACTACCAGGGTGGCGGCTCGGGCAAGGGCGTTACCCAGTTCCAGCAGAACAACGTCGACTTCGCCGGTTCCGACTTCGCGCTGTCCGACAAGGACCAGCCCGCGGCCGACGCGCGCTGCGGCGCGGGCAACAAGGCGATCAACCTGCCGATGGCTCCCGGCCCGATCGCAGTCGGCTACAACCTGCCCGGTGTGAGCAGCCTGAACCTCTCGGCGAGCACTCTGGCCAAGATCTTCACCGGCAAGATCACCAAGTGGGACGACGCGGCCATCAAGTCCGAGAACCCGGGTGTCAACCTGCCCAGCACCGGCATTCAGACGTTCCACCGTTCGGACGGCTCGGGCACCAGCTACAACTTCAGCAACTACCTGGCCAACGACGCCAAGTCGGACTGGACCTTCGGCGCCAACAAGCAGTGGCCGGCCCCGGGCGGCCAGGGCGACAGCGGTAGCGCGCTGGTCTCGCAGGACGTCAAGAAGACGGTCGGCGGCATCGGCTACTTCGAGCTGTCCTTCGCCCAGCAGCAGAACATCCCGTACGCGAAGGTGGGCAATGCCCAGGGCAAGTTCGTCGAGCTGACCCCGCAGAACACGACGAACTTCATCTCGAAGGCCACGGTCGCCGGCACCGGCAATGACCTCAAGCTGAACTTCGACTACGCGACCACCGACACGGACGCGTACCCGAACGTGCTGGTGACCTACGAGATCGTGTGCTCGAAGGGCAACGACTCGGCCAAGCTGGACGCGCTGAAGGACTTCCTGTCCTATGCCGCCAGCACCGACGGCCAGAACGCGATCAGCAGCAAGGGCTACGTGCCGCTGCCGGACAACATTCGCACCAAGGTGGCCGCAGCGATCGACTCCCTGAGCTGAGTCGCGAAGCGCCTCACCTGCCCGCCCGGCGGCCCTCGTGGCCGCTGGGCGGGCGCAGGCAGTTCGGAACCTATGAAGGAGCCCGCCATCGCCACCACAGGACGGTCCCCGGTGTCGGACCGGACGCCGGACGACGACCAGCGCAGTTCCCGCCCCGCTTCCCTGAAGGGGGCCAGGCGATCGAAGGGCGGTGACGTGCTCTTCCGCGGACTAGCGAAGGGCGCGGGCATCCTGGTCCTGATCGTCATGGCCGCCGTCGCGGCATTCCTCATCCTGAAGGCCGTCCCGGCAATCTCCCAGGACAAGGGCAACTTCTTCACGTCGTTCGAGTGGGACCCGCAGGGCAGCGGCGTGTTCGGTATCGCCGCGCTCGCGTTCGGCACCCTGCTGGCCTCGGTGATCGCGCTGATCATCGGCGTGCCCGTCGCGCTGGGTGTCGCCCTGTTCGTCAGCCAGTACGCGCCGCGCGCGCTGGCCCGGCCGCTCGCCTACGTCGTCGACCTGCTGGCCGCGGTGCCCAGTGTGGTGTTCGGCCTGTGGGGTGCGGTCTACCTGTCACCGGCCCTCGTGCCGCTGTCGCAGTTCCTCAACAAGTACCTCGGCTGGTTCCCGCTGTTCGCCTCGACGAACCAGACCTACGGCAAGTCGGTCCTGGTCGCGGCCGTGGTGCTCGCCGTGATGATCCTGCCCATCGTGGCCGCGATCTCCCGCGAGGTCTTCCAGCAGACGCCCACCGAGCACATCGAAGGGGCGCTGGCCCTGGGCGCGACCAAGTGGGAGACCGTGCGGGTCGCCGTGCTGCCTTACGGCCGGTCCGGCGTGATCAGCGCGATTGTGCTCGGCTTCGGTCGCGCGGTCGGCGAGACGATCGCGGTCGCCATGGTGCTGTCCAGCACCTACGGGATCAGTTGGCGCATCCTCGACCCCGGTGGCAACACGATCGCCGCCAACATCGCCAACCGCTGGGGTACTGCCAACGACACCCTCAGCCAGGGTGCGCTGATCGCATCCGGCCTGGTGCTGTTCGCGATCACCCTCGTCGTCAACTTCGGCGCGCGGGCGATCGTCCGGCGCGGCAACAGGAGGGCACAGGCATGACCAGCCTCGCTCTTGACTCGATTCCGGGGGCATCCAGCCTGTCCCGGCGCAAGCTGCCCAGATGGACGGTGTGGGCCACGGCGGTGGCCGCCGCGCTGATCACGTGGCTGCTGTTCGCGGTCACGCCGATGTCCGGCTGGGTCGGCTTCGTCGTGGTCGCGGTGATCCTCTACCTGGTTGCGCTGACCGCCGTGTCGGTGTCGGTGGAGGGGTGGCGGCACGCCAAGAACCGGCTCATGACCAACCTGCTGATCTGCGCGGTGATCCTCGCGGTCCTGCCGCTGGGCGGCGTGCTGGGGTACACGATCGCCAAGGGCATCGGCCGATTCGACGGCGTCTTCTTCAGCCACTCGATGCGGGCGGTCGCCGAGTCCGACGTCGGCGGTGGCGCGTACCACGCCATCATCGGCACGTTGGAACAGGTCGCGATCGCGACGGTGATCTCGGTGCCGTTCGGTGTCATGGTCGCCGTGTACCTCGTGGAGTACAGCAGCGGCCGGCTCGGCAGGGTGGTCAGCTTCTTCGTCGACGTGATGACCGGGTTGCCGTCCATCGTGGCCGGTCTGTTCATCCTGGCTCTGTGGGTGCTGCTGCTCAAGCAGGGCAACTCCGGTTTCGCCGGTTCGCTGGCCCTGACGATCCTGATGCTGCCCACAGTGGTCCGCTCCTGCGAGGAGATGCTGAAACTGGTGCCGGCCAGCCTGCGGGAGGCGTCCTACGCACTCGGTGTCGCCAAGTGGATCACCGTCGTGCGGATCGTGTTGCCCACGGCACTGCCGGGCATCATCACCGGCGTGATGCTCGCCGTCTCGCGGGTCATGGGCGAGACAGCTCCCGTCCTGCTCACCGTGTTCGGCAACCCGGCCATCAACAACAACCCCTTCGACGGACCGCAGGCCTCGCTACCATTGTTCGTGTACAACGAGGTCAGTCAGTCCTTCGACACCGCGGTCAACCGGGCCTGGACCGGCGCGTTGACCCTGATCGTCATCGTGTTGCTGCTGAATCTGATCGCCCGTACGGTCGCGCGCTTCGCGCGGGTGCGTGGTTAGTCACTCGCCAGGAAGGTGGGGCCTCATGGCCAAGCGACTGGATGTCAAGGATCTCAACCTCTACTACGGCAAGTTCCACGCCGTCGCCGACGTCGAGCTGTCCGTGCCGCCGCGCAGTGTCACGGCCTTCATCGGCCCGTCCGGTTGCGGCAAGTCGACCGTGTTGCGGTCGTTGAACCGGATGCACGAAGTGACGCCCGGTGCCCGCGTGGTCGGCACCGTGTCGTTGGACGGCGAGGACATCTACGCCTCCGGCGTCGACCCGGTGGTCGTGCGCAAGACGATCGGCATGGTGTTCCAGCGGCCCAACCCGTTCCCGACGATGTCCATCCGGGACAACGTGGTGGCCGGGCTGAGGCTGTCCGGTTCGCGGGACCGCCGCCAGCTCAACGAGGTGGCGGAGCGGGCGCTGCGCGGCGCGAACCTGTGGGACGAGGTGAAGGACCGGCTGGGCAAACCCGGTGGTGGACTGTCCGGTGGCCAGCAGCAGCGGTTGTGCATCGCGCGGGCCATCGCGGTGCGGCCGGACGTGCTGCTGATGGACGAGCCGTGTTCGGCGCTGGACCCGATCTCCACTCTCGCGATCGAGGACCTGATCGGTGAGCTGAAGAAGGACTACACGATCGTCATCGTGACCCACAACATGCAGCAGGCGGCCCGGGTGAGCGACCAGACGGCGTTCTTCAACCTGCGGGGCGCCGGACAGCCCGGTCACCTGATCGAGATCGACGACACCGAGAAGATCTTCTCCAACCCCAGCCAGAAGGCCACCGAGGACTACATCTCCGGCCGGTTCGGCTGAGGCCGGCGGCCCTGGCGCGCCAGCGGCGCGGCAGGGCAGGAGCGAAGCGACCCAGCAGGCCTCGGACCGAAAGCGAGATCCGGAACGAAGCGAAAGCCCCGAACCCGTTGCGGTTCGGGGCTTTCGTCCGTGCTGAGCCTTCGGGTCGGGCCGCTTCCTAGATGTCGAACTGGTCGGAGCCGGGCATCCGGCCCGTCACGACGAAAACCGTGCGCTTGGACACCGACACGGCGTGGTCGGCGAACCGCTCGTAGAAGCGGCCCAGCAGGGTCACGTCCACGGCCGCGGCGACGCCGTGCGGCCAGTTCTTGTCCATCAGGACCGTGAACAGTTCGCGGTGCAGGTGGTCCATCTCGTCGTCGTCGCTCTCGACCTGCCGGGCGAGTTCGACGTCCTGGGTGCGGATGACCTGCTCGGTCTTGCGCGACAGCGCGACCGCCACCTGCCCCATCTGCTCGAAGTAGGGCCGGACCTCCTCGGGCAGCACCGGGTTCGGGTGCCGCCTGCGGGCCGCCTTGGCCACGTGCAGGGCCAGGTCGCCCATGCGCTCCAGGCTCTCCGCCGCATGGATCACCGCCAGCACGGTACGCAGGTCGGTCGCCACCGGCGCCTGCAGCGCCAGCAGGGCGTACGCCTCTTCCTCGTACCGGGTGCGGGCGTTGTCGATCGCGAGGTCGTCACTGATCACCTGCTCCGCCAGGGCGAGGTCGGTCTTCAACAGTGCCGTGGTCGCCCGCTCCATGGCTGTCGAGACCATCGCGCACATGTCCGCGAGCTGGGTGGCGAGTTCGCCGAGTCGGTCGTGGTAGGCCTCACGCATGGCGCAAGCCTAGAGGTGTCGTGTCTCCACAACGGCATCTCGTGATGAACCCCGGATGAACCCAGGGTGACCAGCACGCCGCGAACGGCCCCTGATCAGGCACAGGACTTGTCGGCGGCGTTCACATAGGACAATGATGCCGGCGCCTCGGACGCCGTCCGACCCGCGGTGCCCGCCTTGGGCGCCTGGATCTTGTGGTCGAAGTCCGCGCCGAGGATCAGCTGGATCGCGCCGTCCATCGTCGGGTCCACCTGTAGTGACGCGGACGGCACCGACGATGCCAGCAGCGCGGCCTGCGCCTGCTGGCCGGCCGAGTACTTGATCACCGTCTTCGCCGCCGGTGTCGTCGTGTCGCCGATCGCGTTGATGACGAAGCCGTAGTTCTGCAGCGACGCCTTCGTCTGGCCGGCCGCGTTCGGTGCCGCGCTGCCGATGCCGTTGAGCACCTGGACCTTGATACTGCTCGGCGCCACCTGCGCGGTCGACGTCGAACCGGACGACCCGGCCGCCTCGCCGGGCATCGCCGAGTTGTCGATGATCGCGGTGAACAACTGCTTGCTCGACGCCGTGTTCACGGTCTCCTCGCCGGCCGCGTTCAGCACGCCCGTCGTGGGCAGCGTGACGAACGTGATCCGGCCCACCGCGAGGCTCTGCAGCGACGTCGCGAGCTTCTCCAGCTGGTCGACACCCATGTTGTCGCCGAACGTGGACTTGGTGAACGTGCCCAGGAAGCTGTTCAGCTGAGTGGCGCTCATCAGCAGGTTCTGCTGGGTGAGCAGCTTGCGCACCACGGCGGCCAGGAACCGCTGCTGCCGCTGGATGCGGCCGTAGTCGGCCGGCTGCGTGTCGCCGCTGACGTGGTCGGCCTGCACGAAGTTCAGCGCCTGCGAGCCGGACAGCGTGACCGGGCCCGCCTGGCCGACGATCGTGCCCAGCTGCGTGTCCTTCACCGGCTTCTTCACACACATCGGCACGCCGCCCTGCACGCTGTTCACCAGGTCGCCGAAGCCGGTCGTGTCGACGCCGACGAAGTGGTTGATGCGCAGGCCGGTCAGCTGCTGCACCGTGTCGGTGACACAGCGCGGTCCGCCGGTGCCGTACACCGAGGACAGCTTCACGCCGCCCTGCGCGGGCACGTTGCCGCTGGCCTGGTTGGTCTGGTTGTTCCACTGCTGGCACGCCGGCCGGTTCACCTGCAGGTTGGGTGGAAACGACACCACCTCGACGCGGCTGCCGTCGACCGGGATGTGCACGACCATGATCGTGTTCGTCGGCTGCGGACCGGACACCGCCGTGCCCGGCCGGCTGCTGGTGCCGACGAGCAGGAAGTTCGAGTCGCCGTACTGCCGCTGGCTCTGCAGGATGGCCGGTGAGTTCTCGTCCAGCGCGGCGACCTGGATGCCGCCGCCGTCGGCCGGGTCGTTGCCGTGGCTCAACGACTTCCAGCCGTAGAAGCCGATCGCCAGGATCAGCACGGCCGCGACGCCAGCCGCGATCTTCGCGCTGAGCATGGACCGGCCGCGCTTGGCGTTCAGCTTGGCCTGCAGGCGGGTCATCGGGACCCGCTGCTTGAGGCCGGCCTTGGGTTCGGCAGCAGGTTCCAGGTCCGGTGCGGTGGCCGGGCTGACCGGGCCGTTGGCGCTGAGCGCCTCCTCCAGGTCGTCGTCCTTGGGCAGCCACGGCATCAGCTTCATCCGCCTGCTGCGCCGCCGCTGCTCCTCTTCGGCCATCTCGTCGTGCACGGCCGAGAAGCGGGCCAGCGTGGCGTCGACTTTGCGTTTCTGCTCGACCACCTCGCTGATGGGTTCCATCTCGGTGGTCAGGCACGTCGGGTCGATGTCCTCGCGCCGCTCGACGCCCGGCGGCACGGCCGGCGTGGCGACCGGGGCCGCGACTGCCGTCGCCGCGATCCGGCCGGCCGGCGACATGCCGGGCCTGCTGGGCGGGTTGACCGGGGTCATGCCCTGTTGGCTGGGCGGGCCTGCGGGCGGCAGGCTCGGCGGGTTGACCGGTGACACGGCGGGCCTGCTGGGCGGGCCGACCGGCGTCATGCCCTGTTGGCTGGGCGGGCCCACTGGTGCGTCCGGGGACAGCCGGCTGGCGATCGCCGCGTCGGCGGCCTGCGGCGGTGCGGGCTGCGGCGGAGGCGGCGGTACGGGCATCCGCCCGTTGCTGCCCTGGCGACCCATCGGCACGCGGCCGGTGTTCTGTCGGCCGGTGTTCTGCCGGCCGGTGTTCTGCCGGCCCGTGTTCTGCCGGCCCGTGTTCTGTCGGCCAGTGCGGGGCGGTCCGGCCGGTGGCAGCGGCGCCGGACCGGCCGGCCGGAGCCGCTCCGATCTGGGCTCCACCCGTGGCGCGGAGGGCTGTGTGTCCCACTGGCTGGGGGCAGGCGCCTGGTTCACCACCGGATGGCGGCCGGACGGCTGCTGCGGCTGTGCCGGCAGGCGGTCCGCGCGGGGCTGGCCACGGCGCGGTGCCTCGGCCCTGCCGGTCGGCGTCTGCTGCTGCACCGGCGGCTGCTGTGCGGGCGGCCGGCCGGCGACACGCGGCGAGCTGCTCTGTGCCGCACCGCCCGGCTGGGCGCTCCTGCGGGACGCACCGTTGCGCGGTGCGGGCGGCGGCGTCGGCTTCGGCATGCGCCGGGAGTGCCGGGGGTCGGCCGGTGCCGGAAGGTCGGTTTGCGAGGTGTCGGCCGGCGAGAAGCCCTCGGCCGACCGCCTGCCGCCGCGACCGGAGACGATGTCGTTATCTGACCGCGTCCGTCCGGTGCCCTGCGACTGCATACGGTATTGAGGTGGCACGGCACGTGGTGGGGCAGGCGCAGCGGACCTCGGTGGTTCCGGCGCTCGCCGACGGCCGCCTTCCCGTGCCGGGGGCGTCGGTTGCTGCTGGGCGTGCCGGTGGCCGCCCGACGGCGGATCCGACGGCGACTGCGCCGGGGGAGGGACAGGCTTGAGGTCAGAGCGTGAACTGCCGTGTTTCGCGACCAGGTCCGACACGCTGACCCCGCCGGAGTCCTCCATCGAGCGACGTCGACGGCGGGTGGGTCGGTCGTAGGAGTCCTGGCCGGGAACCGAGGAGGACGCACCGTGCCGGCCGGCATCGCCGGGGCGGGGCTCGTCAGGCACTCGTTCTCCTTCCCAGCATCAGGTCGTTGTGGTACGTCGGGCGCGCTCGGGACGTCCGGCCCCGCCCGGTCTCGCGAGTCACCCTGCGCAGGCGATAGTACGGTCGACTGCTGCTTCTGACGACAGCGCCAGGAAACACATTCACTATAAGTACGCGATTGTGCCTACGCCGCTAGGCCAAAAGGGCTAAGGATCACCGCTCGGGAGTAACCGCCACCACCCGAGGCTCGGCGATCCGGCGGCCGTCGTCGGCGCCGGCGAGCAGCACCCGGCCCGCGTGCCGGTAGGCGACGGCGTTTCGACCGGACTGCTTCGCCGCGTACAGCAAACCATCCGCACGCAGCAGCTGTTGCTCGGCACTGGTCGGCGTGCGGCCGCCCGCCGGTTCGAACGCCAGTCCGATGCTGATCGTCACCCGGAGCCCGGGCACCAGCTGGGACCAGGGGTGACGTTCCACCCTGGCCCGGGTCTCCTCGGCCAGGGCGACGGCCGCGACCGCGTCGACGCACGGCGCGACGAGCACGAACTCCTCGCCGCCGTAACGGGCGCAGAACGCGCCGTCGGTCAGGCCGTCGCACAGCAGGTCGACGACGCGCTGCAACACCCGGTCGCCGACCAGGTGCCCGAACGTGTCGTTGACCTGCTTGAACCAGTCCAGGTCGACCAGTGCGACGGCGAGCCCGCCGGACGTCGTGCGGGACGTGTCGGCGAGCAGCGACGTCAGCCGCTGGTCGAGGTACCGGCGGTTGTAGCTGGCGGTGAGGCTGTCCCGGATGCTCTGCTCGCGGGCCTCGGCGTGCTCCCTGCGCAGCCGGTCCACCTCGCGGCGCAGCTGCTCGGGCACGGGTGCCTGCTCGATCCGGTCGGAGTAGACGAGGTCGAGCGCGGACCGCAGGTGTTGGTAGGCCTGCTGCCACTCGCCGCGGGAGGCGAGCAGCGCGGCGATCGACTCGTGCAGCCGGATCAGCTTGGAGCTGTCCGCGACGGACAGCGCGACGGGCTCGTCGTCACCCGGCCGGGTGAGGTCGTCCCGGGACAGGGCGTGCGCGGTTGCTGGCCGTGTGGGCGCGTCGAAGGGCGTCCAGCCGGTGCCGCCCCGGACTTCGTCCTGGATCGGCTCCGGCTCCGCGATGTCGGGTCGCAGCACGGTCACCGCGCTTCACCTCCCTACGTCCCAAGGTGTCGTCCTGAATGAGCGCCGCCTTGAGATGGCGGGACGAGCCAGTGTCGGATTTCGCTCGACTGGCTGAAGGGGGGTTGCTCCAATGCGGTGGATCGGCGTGACGTGGGTCTCGATCGGGTGTCTTGACGCCGAGAAACTTTCTCCGAACGGAGTGGTTACCGCACGGTAATCATGCCGTTACGCTGGGCGTTTGCGAATGGTTACCCACCGGAGTGCATCAACTCGGCGCCAGCCGGCACGGACGCGTCCTCCGGGTCGGCGAGCCAGTTCTCCGGCAGCACCACCTTGGCCGCCGAACCCTGGCGACCGCGCGGCCCGTCGGCCTCCGCCGGGTAGGGCGTGGCATGCCCGGGACCGTCCGGTCCGTCCAGCGCGGCGATCAGGTCGTCCAGTTCGGCCAGACTGTCCACAGTGGCGAACCGCTGCCGCAGCGGCCCGCCGACCGGGAAGCCGCGCAGGTACCAGGCCATGTGTTTGCGCAGGTCACGGATGCCCTTCTGGGCGCCGTAGTGGTCGACGAGCAGGTGCGCGTGCCGGCGCAGCACGGCGGCGACCTCGCCCAACGGCGGCCCGTCGGGCACCGGCTCGCCGGCGAACGCGGCCTGCAGGTCGCGGAACAGCCACGGCCGCCCGAGGCAGCCGCGCCCGACGACGACGCCCGCGCAGCCGGTCTGTTCGACCATTTTCAGCGCGTCCTCGGCGGCGAAGATGTCGCCGTTGCCCAGGACGGGGATCGTCGTCACGGCTTCGACGAGCCGGCTGACCATCGACCAGTCGGCCTGCCCGGAGTAACGCTGTGCGGCGGTGCGGGCGTGCAGAGCGACGGCGACGGCCCCTTCGGCTTCGGCGATCCGGCCTGCATCGAGGTATGTGTGATGTTCATCATCAATACCGATCCGGAACTTCACGGTCACCGGAATCCCGGCGGGTTCGGCGGCCCGCACGGCGGCCGCCACGATGTTCCCGAACAACCGGCGTTTGAACGGGAGTGCCGCTCCGCCGCCACGCCGGGTGACTTTCGGCATCGGACAACCGAAGTTCATGTCGATGTGGTCGGCCAGGTTCTCGTCCACCACCATCTGGACGGCGCGCCGCATGGTCTCCGGGTCGACGCCGTACAGCTGCATGGACCGCGGCTGCTCGCTCGGGTCGAACGTGATCATGTGCATCGTCGTGGCGTCCCGCTCGATCAGCGCCCGACTGGTGATCATCTCGCACACGTACAGCCCGGCACCGTACTCCCGGCACAGCCGCCGAAAAGCCACGTTCGTGATCCCGGCCATCGGCGCGAGCACCACCGGCGGGTCCACCTGGTAAGGCCCGATCCGCAGGGTGTTGCTCGCACTCGCCATGCCCCCATTGTGACGGCCACCGGAAAGGGGTTGTCAGGCCAGGTCGCTGGCCGGGAGGTCCTCCTCCGTCTCACGGTGGACGAGCAGGGCTGGGCTCGCCGCTCACGCCACCAGCGGCGGCCGGGTGTCGCGCACCACTCTTTTCTAACTTCACAACTATGTGAACCAACAGTACGTTCACCAACATGACTACTGATACCGCTGACGCACCGGCGCCCACCGGCACGGCCGCGCGGTGGTGGGCACTCGCCGCGATCGGCCTTGCCATGCTCGCCGTGGGCCTGGACGTCACCGTCCTGAACGTCGCACTGCCGACGATGAGCACGTCCCTGCACGCCTCGATCAGCCAGCTCCAGTGGTTCGCCGACGGCTACACGCTCGTCATGGCGGCCATGCTGCTGCCGGCCGGCATGCTCGGCGACCGGATCGGTCGCAAGCGTTTGCTGCTCGCCGCGCTCGTCGTCTTCGGTGCCGCGTCCGCGTGGTGCGCGTTCTCCGGCGACCCCGGCACACTCATCGCCGCCCGGGTCTGCCTCGGCCTCGCCGCCGCCGTCCTCACACCCCTGGGGTCGGCCGTCTTCCTCGTCCTGTTCCCGGAACCCGCCGAACGGACCAAGGCGATGGCCGTGCTCAGCAGCGCGATGATGCTCGGCCTGCCGCTCGGGCCGGTGGTCGGCGGCGCCCTGCTGGAGCACTTCTGGTGGGGCTCGGTCTTCCTGATCAACGTGCCGCTCGTCGTCGTCGCGATCGTGGCCGTCGCCCTGCTGGTGCCCGAGTCACGCGGCGACCGGCCGCCGTCCATCGACCTGGTCGGTGTCGTCGCGTCCAGCCTGGGTCTCGTCGGCGTCACCTACGGGGTCATCGAGGCCGGCCAGTACGGCTGGGGCGACGCGACCGCGTGGGCGCCGCTGGTGGCCGGCGCGCTGGTGCTCGCCTGGCTGGTGCTGTGGGAGCGGCGGATGACCCGCGACGGCGACCCACTGGTCGACCTGCGACTGTTCCGGTCCCGCGGCTTCAGCTGGGGCACCACGTTCACCGTGATGGTCAGCTTCGCGATGTTCGGCCTGATGTTCTTCCTGCCGCTCTACTACCAGTCGGTGCAGGGGTCCACCACCCTGGGCACCGGGTTGAAGCTGCTGCCGATGATCGGCGGCCTGCTGGTCGGCGCCGGGGTCGCCGGCCGGATCAAGGCGGGCATCGGCATCACGGCGATCCCGACGCTGGGCTTCGTACTCACCGCGGCCGGCCTGTTCCTCGGTGCCACCACGACGGTCCGGTCCGGTTACGGCTTCACGGCGATCTGGCTGGTCGTCATGGGCGCCGGCCTCGGTCTGGCCATGACACGCACCATGACGGCGGCACTGAACGCGCTGTCCACCGAACGGGCCGGCGTCGGCTCCGCGCTGATCCAGGCGCTGCGGCAGGTCGGCGGCGCGATCGGCATCGCGCTGCTCGGCTCGTTCGCCAACTCCGGCTACCGCGACCGGCTCACCCTGCCGGCCCTGCCCACGCCGGTCACCGACGCGGTGCGGGGCAGCGTCGCGACCGGCGTCCAGGTGGCCGAGCGGCTGCGCATACCCGGTCTGTTCGACGCCGTGCGCTCCGCGTTCGTCGGCGCCATGGACACCACGCTGTGGGTGTGCGGCGGGGTGGCCGCACTGGCCGCCGTGCTGGCGGCGCTGTTCCTGCGCGCCGACCGGCCCATGATCGCCGGGGCACCCGCTGACCAGCGGCCCGAGGCGCTGGACGTTTCACAGCTGGAAGTTTCATAGCTGGAAGTTTCATAGCGGCCCGCGAACCTTCGCGCAGGACAACGCGGCAACCGGCGTCCCCGCCGGTTGCCGTGCTTTGACACCGGGTTCGGGCCACCGGAACTTGTGCGACATGCACCCCTATCGCACAGCGCTGCTCGCCGTCGGCACAGCGGCGGCCGTGATCGGCGGAACGCTGCTCGCGACGACACCCGACGCCGCGGCCGCCGTGGGCTCCGGCTACTGGCACACCAGCGGTAACCAGATCCTCGACTCGGCCGGCAACCCGGTCCGGATCGCGGGCATCAACTGGTACGGCTTCGAGACACCGGACGAGGTCGTGCACGGCCTCTGGTCGCAGGACTACCACGCGATCATCGACGACATCCGCAACCTCGGGTACAACACGATCCGGATCCCGTTCTCCAACCAGATGGTGGAGACGCCGATCGTGCCGCAGGGCATCAGCAACTACAACAGCACCGGTCCGATCAACACCGACCTGACCGGACTGAACTCGCTGCAGATCCTGGACAAGATCGTCGCGTACGCCGGGCAGGACGGCCTCAAGGTCATCCTCGACGACCACCGCTCCGAAGCCGGCGAGTCCGCCGAGCAGAACGGGCTCTGGTACACCAGTGCGTACCCGAACTCGGCGTGGGTCAGCGACTGGAGCAAGATCGCCCAGCGCTACGCCGGCAACCCCACCGTCGTCGGCTTCGACCTGCGCAACGAGCCGCACACCCCGACCGGTGTCGCGTACGCCGACGGCGCCACGTGGGGTACCGGCGACCCGAACACCGACGTCCGACTGGCCTACCAGAACGCCGGGAACGCCGTGCTGGCGGCTGATCCGAACGCGCTGGTGTTCGTCGAGGGCATCAGCGAGACACCGAACTCGTCGGGCGGCTACGACTCCACGTGGTGGGGCGGCGACCTGGAACTGGCCGGCCAGTATCCGGTGACGCTCAGCTCACCCGGGCACGTCGTCTACTCGGCGCACGACTACGGGCCGACGCTGTTCCAGCAGACGTGGTTCAACTCGTCGACGACACCGGCCAGCCTGGCCACCGTGTGGAACCAGTACTGGGGCTATCTGTACCAGCAGAACAAGGCGCCGCTGTGGGTCGGCGAGTTCGGCACCGGCAACGCGGCGACGGACGTGTCCGACAGCACGCCCGGCTCGGAGGGCCAGTGGTTCAGCAGCCTCGTCTCCTACATCAGCTCGAACAAGTGGATGGGCTGGACGTACTGGGCGCTCAACGGCGAGGACTCCTTCGCGTTGCTGGACAACGGCTACGACCCGACCCCGGTCAGTGCCGCCAAGCAGAACCTGTTGCAGGGTATGGAGTTCCCGCTGTCCGGTGGCAGCACGGGAGGCGGCACGACGACGACAACGCCGCCGCCCCCGCCGACGGTGTCGTGTTCGGTCACGTACTCGGTGACCAGCGGCTGGCAGGGCGGGTTCCAGGCCGCCGTGACCGTCAAGGACACCGGCACCGCGCCGATCGCGAACTGGACGCTCGTGTGGACGTTCGGCAGTGACCAGAAGGTCAGCAACATGTGGGGTGCGACGGCCACCCAGTCCGGCCAGCACGTGTCGGCCGCCGCGGCGAGCTACCAGTCGACCATCGCGGCCGGCGCGTCGGTGAGCGTCGGCTTCACCGCGACGTACAGCACGGCCAACCCGACCCCGTCGGCGTTCACGGTCAACGGCACCACCTGCGGCTGAACCCCTTCCCGACCCCCGATGTGGAGGTAATCGCCTTGGCACACCGAAAGTTATTCGGCAGCGTGCTCGGCATCGCGGCCCTCGCCCTGGCGTCGGTCGTGATCCCGGCGGCCGCGGGGCCGGCAGCGGCGGCGACGCCCGCGTGCCAGGTCGCGTACACCGTGACCAA
>DASZXM010000738.1:0-3312 GCA_035546415.1 Pseudonocardiaceae bacterium | reverse complement strand
GGCCCCGGATCCAGGGCAAGTACCTGCTGCTGGACGGCCCGACACTGACCCCGGTCGCGCTGGTGGACGCGATGGCGCTGACCGCGCTGCGCACGGCGGCCGTCTCGGCGGTCGCCGTGGACGCGCTGGCCAAGCCGCTCGCGTCCAGCCTGGTGGTGTTCGGTACCGGGCCACAGGCCCGCGCGCACGTCGCCGCGATCCGGGCCGTGCGGACGATCAAACAGGTGATCGTGGTCGGCCGGGACCGTGGGAAGGCCGACGCGTTCGCCGCCGAGATCGGTGGCGCCCGGGTCGGCTGGTCGGAGGACGTCGCGCAGGCGGACGTCGTGGCGTGCTGCACGACCGCGCGCACACCGCTGTTCGACGGCCGGTTGCTGCGGCCGGCGGCCACGGTGGTCGCGGTCGGCTCGCACGAACCGGACGCCGCCGAGGTCGACGCGACGGCCTTCGGGACGGTCGTCGTCGAGGCCCGTCGGACGGCATTACGCGAGGCCGGCGACATCGTGCTCGCGAAGCTGCGGCCCGAGTCACTCGTCGAACTGGGCACGCTGGTGCGCGACGGGGTCGCGCTGTCAGGACCGCGGCTGTTCAAGAGCGTCGGCATGGCCTGGGAGGACCTGGTGGTCGCGGCCACCATCCACCAGCAGTCGCAGTAGCGTCCGCACGCCGAACCCGGTCGCGCCCGCACCGGACGTGTCCCCCTGCCACGCCGGACCGGCCATGTCGCAGTGCGCCCACGGGATCGACTCGGGCACGAACTCGCCGAGGAACAACGCGGCCGTGAGGGCGCGCCCGGACGGCCGCAGCGGGTGGTTGCGCACACCGAACGGCGTGCGGACCTGGTCGATGTACCGGTCGGCCCACGGCAGCCGCCACATCGGCTCCCCCGCCGCCCGCGCGGCGTCCAGCACGGCCGTCACCGCCCCGTCGTCGCGGCCGATGACGGCGCCGATCTCCGGTCCGAGTGCGATCTCCGCCTGGTAGGTCAGGGTGGCCAGGTCGACGATCAGGTCCGGCCGGTCCCGCGCGGCCAGGGCCAGGGCGTCGGCGAGGATCACGCGGCCCTCGAAGTCGGTGTCCATGATCTGGATCCGGGTGCCGTCGCAGGCGGTGACGACGTCACCGGGCCGCGCGCCGCCGGGACCGGGCAGGTTCTCGGCGAACGGCAGCACGGCCCGCACCGTCCCCGGCACGCCCAGGCGCCGCAGCACGGCCATCGCGGCCAGTGCCGCCGCCGCGCCCGCCACGTCGAACCGCATGCCCTGCATCGCATCCGGGCTCTTCGCGGACAGCCCGCCGCTGTCGAACGTGACCCCCTTGCCCACCAGCGTCACGGCCGGCCCGGGGCCGTTGGCGTAGCCCAGCCGCACCAGCCGCGGTCCGTTGACCGAGCCCGAACCGATGGCCAGCAGCGCGCCGAAACCACCCGCCCGCAGGTCGTCCGGTTCCAGCACGGCGTAGTCCAGATCGGCCTGGGTGGCCAGGTCCTTCGCCCACGCGGCCGCCGTGGCCGGGGTGAGCACGTTGGCCGGCGCGCTGGTCAACAGCCGGGCCAGCCGCACGGCGTGCGCGGCGATCAGCCCCTCCGCCGCCGCGGCACCGTCCACCAGCAGCCGGGTGGCGCCGGTCGCCCCGCCGGCCAGGCCGTCCACCCAGGCGCGGGCCAGGTCGGGGTCGTCCGGCGCGGTGACGGACACGGCGCCGTCCGGCAGTACGGCGCCGGCGGCCTGGCCGGCGATCCGCATCATCTCCGGCGTGGTCGACGGCCCCAGCCCGACGAGCAGCGTGTCGCCGTCGGCGTGCACCTGGCCCAGCTCACCGCGGAACAGCGACCACGGACCGGTCACCGCCCCGGCGGGCACCCCGCGCACCCGCCGGGTCGCCGTACCCGTGCCCAGTTCCACACCACCGACTCCGGTGGCCGCGACCGCGACCGCCGCGGTGATCTCCGCCGCCCAGTCCATGCGCGGAATCCTCCATCGGCGCGGCGTGCGGGTCGCCGTGCGCGCCGCACGCGTCCCGGCAGGGCCGCTATGCGCGCAGCACACAGCCCGGTCCGCCCCGGCACCTAACTTGCCGGTGACGTCGTAGGGATGGGAGGCGGCCATGGCCAGGTACCGCGTGTCGATGGACATCGGGGGGACGTTCACCGATGTGGTCACCTATGACGACGGGACGGGCGTGTTCGCCGCGAGCAAGGCGTCGACCACCCCGGACGACCTGTCCGACGGCGTGGTCGCGGGCCTGCGGTCGGTCGTCGACTCCCCCGCCGACATCGGCTTCCTGGTGCACGGCACGACGCAGGGCCTCAACGCGTTCCTGGAGCGGCGCGGCGTGCCGGTGCTGCTGTTGGCCACCGACGGCGTCGAGGACACGTACCATATCGCCCGCGGCCCCCGGGCCAGGCTGTACGACCTGCACTACCGCAAGCCGACACCGCTGGTGCCGCGCCGGGACGTGGTCGGCATCCCCGGCCGGATGGCGGTCGACGGCAGCGAAGTGACGCCGCTGGACGAACAGGCGGTGCGCGACGCGGCGGCGGCGGCGCGGGACCGCGGGCACGGCGCGATCGCCATCGCCTTCCTGTTCAGCTACAAGAACCCGGCGCACGAACTGCGCGCCAGGGAGATCGTGCTGGAGGAACTGGGCCCGGACTTCACGGTGTCGCTGTCGCACGAGGCGGCGAAGGAGTGGCGGGAGTACGAGCGCACGTCGTCGGCGGTGGTGGAGAGCTACACCGGGCCGATCGTGCGCCGCTACCTCACCGGCCTGGAACGGCGGTTGCGCGAGGACGGGCTGACCGTGCCGCTGCACGTCATGCAGTCCTCCGGCGGCATCCTGACGGCCGACTCGGCACGCGAACGCCCGTTGCAGACGCTGCTGTCCGGCCCGGTCGGCGGCGCGATCGCGTCGGCGGAGCTGTCCCGGGTGATCGAACGGCCGAACCTGATCGGCATCGACATGGGTGGCACGTCGTTCGACGTGTCCCTGATCGTGGACGGTGAGCCCGACGTGTCGGCGGAGGCGTCGCTGGAGGGCCTGCCGATGCTGATGAGCGTGGTCAACATCCACACGGTGGGTGCCGGCGGCGGCTCGGTGGCGTGGGTGGAGGCGGGTGGACTGCGGGTCGGGCCACGGTCGGCGGGCGCCCGGCCGGGACCGGCGTGTTACGGCCGTGGCGGTATCGAACCGACGGTCACGGACGCGAACCTGGTGCTGGGCCGGATCGAGGCCACCGGTTTCGCAGGCGGCCAGATGACACTGGACACCGACAAGGCCGTGACGGCCGTGTCGGCGCTGGCCGAGCAGTTC
>DASZXM010000737.1:0-3810 GCA_035546415.1 Pseudonocardiaceae bacterium | reverse complement strand
CACACCCCAATGCGCAAAGACCTTCGCCGACCGTCAGTTCGAGGATGCGGAACTCACCTTCCTCGATGCTGTTCAGCAGGTCATTGGGCAGGTCGATGTCGGCCTTGTCCAACTCGTCGATCAGCGGCACCCCCGGCAGGTCGTCCGGCAGCAGCGCTGTCCCGAGCGAGCCCCGGTGCACGTGGCCGCCGGTGTCGGGCTGAGCACCGTCGGCGGCACCACCGTGTCTCGTGTACATCGGCCACCGGTTCGCGGTCATGATGCTGCCTCCTCCAACGGGTCGGATTGACACGATCTGCCGGTACGGGTTGTCCCAGAGGATGACGGTGTGCCTCGCTACCAGACGAGAGGCGTTCACCGGCCACCTTCGTCCGCCGCGCCAGCCACCAGCCTGCCTGTACCTTCGACTCGTGGGCCGGACCCGAAGGGAACAGGCCGCGCGGTGGCGGTTGGGAGGTCGCGGTCATGGAGTTGCACGTCGGTTGCGCGATGTGGACGCATGCCGCCTGGCAGGGGCGTCAACTGCCGCATCCGTTGGCCGCGAAGGACCGGTTGCGGGCCTACGCGAGTTGGTGCAACGCGGTGGAGGGGAACACCACCTTCTACGCCGTTCCCGCTGTGGAGACGGTCCGATCCTGGGCCGCGCAGACCTCGCCCGACTTCCGTTTCCTGCTCAAGCTGCCGAAGGTGATCACCCACGAACGCCGGCTCGGTGACGTCGCACAGCCGGCGCGGACCTTTCTGGCCGCGATCGAACCGCTCGGGCCGCGTGCACATGCACTGTGGGTGCAGCTGCCGCCTGCCTTCGGCCCTGCCGATCTCGGTGCGCTCGCGGCGTTCCTGCGTCGCCTGCCATCGGCATACCGGTGCGCCGTCGAGGTTCGGCACCGGGCGTTCTTCGAGGATCAACGCAGCGCGGGGGAGTTGGAGCGGGTACTCGGTGCCGTCGGCGCGGAGTGGTTGAGCTTCGATACGACCGTGCTGTTCGCCGGTTCGCCGACCAGTGACATGGAACGGGAGGCGTGGCAGCGCAAACCGCGCCTGCCGCGTCGCACGAGGGCGCTCACCGATCACCCGATGGTCCGCTACATCGGACGCGATGATGTCGCGCGCACGATCGAGGGCTGGCAGCCGTGGCTGGACGTGGTCGTGGACTGGCTACGCGAGGGCCGTTCGCCCACCGTGATGGTGCACACTCCCGACAACGTCGACGCGCTCTGGTTGGCCCGTCGCTTCCATGACGACGTGCGCGCTCGCGTTCCCGAGGTCGAGCCACTGCCCGAACCACTGCCCACCGAGCCGCTCGCGCTGTTCTGAAGGCCGCCTCCAGACCCCTGAAGGCCGTCTCCAGAACCGGTACCAGGTCCTGGAGACGGCCGTTTTCCTGGTCTCCTAGCCTTGGACGGTCACGTGGACGGCAGGTGAGGTGACCGGGTCGGCCAGGGCATCGGTTGCCGTGGCGGTCAGCGTGTGGTCGCCGTCGGACAGCGGTGTCGACGGTGTGCACGACCAGGTGCCGGTGTCGGACGCCGTGGTCGAGCACATCGCGTTACCCGCTGCCGTGACCGTGACCGACGCGTCTGGTTCGCTCGTGCCGGACACCGTTGGTGTCGTGGTCACCGTTGCTCCGTCGGACGGTGCCGTGATCGCCACCGGGGGTGGGAAGTCCGTCGCGTTCGCCACGCCCACGCCCGTGATCGTCACCTCGACGCTGTGTACCGTGACCACCGGGCCGCGCAGCCGGAAGTCGGCTCCGCCGTTCTGCAGGTCGCCGAAGTACGCGTCGTTCGCCGTGACCGTCGCCGTCTTCCAGGTGTTGGTGTTGGTCAGCGGGACGTTCGCCGTTCCGGCTTCGTACGGGTCCGAACTGCCGTTGTCGTACTGGACCTGGAACGAGCCCGATCCCGCGTCGTAGTACTGGATCTTCCACGTCGCCGAGAAGTAGCCGGCGTGCGCCACCGAGTCGTCGATGCTGAAGTAGATGTTCTCGTCGGTGCTCGTCAGCGCGGACAGGCCGTCGATGTCGGAAGCGGTGGTCGGTCCGTCGTACGCCGCGTCGTTTTCGCTCATGCCGTAGCTGTGGTTCGTCGGGCCGACGACCGTGCCCACCACCGCGCTGCCGGGTGGTGCGTTCGAGGCGATGAACGTGACCGCCGCCGATGCCGGGCCGGTGTATCCGGTGGTGTCGGCGACCGACGCGGTGATCTTGTGCACTCCCTGGGTGAGGCCGGCCGCCGGCGCGCAGCTCCAGCTGCCCGTGTCCGACGCCGTGGCGGTGCACAGTGCCGTCGAGCCTTCCGACACCGTGACCGCGCCGTCCGGAATGGACTTGCCGGAGATCGACGAGGCCAGGCCGACGGTTTCGTTGGTGGCCGGCGCGGTGATCGTCGGCGCCGTCGGGAACTCCGTCGTGGCCGGGACCGCCGGGCCGGTGATCGACATGCCGACGCTGTGCACCGTGATCGGCTGTTGGGCGTCCAACAGGAAGTCCGCTCCCGCGTTCTCGTCGCCACCGAAGTAGGCGCCGGTGACGGTGAACGTGGCCGTCTTCCAGGTGTTGCCGCCGGTCAGCGTGATCGTGCCCGCCACGTGGTTCGGGTCCTTCGGGCCGTTGTCGTACTGCAGCGCGACCGTGCCGGTACCCGTGTCGTGGTACGTGACCTTGATGGTCGCGTCGTACCGGGACGTCGCGGCCACGGACGGGTCGATGGTGAAGTACATGTCGTTCTCGGTCGCCGACCCGCCGGACGGGCTCGCCGTCGTACGGGCGGACATTCTGTCCACAGTGGACGCTTTGGTCGTCGCGGACTCGTCCGTGCCGGAGTAGTCCGTCTGGACGACGCCGTCACTGGTGTTCGTGCCGCCCAGCACCGTGCCGACCACCGCCGTGGCCGGCGCGCCCGCCGGGTCGAGGCCGATCTGGACCTTGCCGCCCAGGTGCTTGGCGGTGGTCGCCGCGGTGCCGGTGACCGGCGCGAACGGCAGTGTCGTCGTCGGCGCCGACACCCGCTCGACCAGGTAGGACCGGCCGGCCAGGGCCTGGAACGTGACCGTGTCGCTCGTCGACGTCCTCGCGATCACCTGGTGGCCCCCGCTGCCGGACACGACCTCGACCGGCTGGCCCGGCCACGGGTTCCGCACCGTCAACCGGCCGCTGGTCGCGGCCTCGATGGCCGCCGTGACCAGTTGGCCGTTCTCGACCTGGACGTCTACCTTGTCCCTGTCCTGAATGTAGACCGAGCCGCTGACGTCCCAGCCCGCCGGCCAGGCAGGCGCGAACCGGATGACGCCGTCGTAGTCCTGGGCCAACGCCTCGTCGACCCCGGCCGCGATGTTCGCGGACTGCTCCTGGTACGGCTGGTAGCCGACCGTGCTGCCGATGTCGGCCAGGCCGTTGGGATAGACCTGGTGGCTCGTGGTCAGCGACACCAGGTTGCTCGCGACCTGGGCCGGCTGCTCCAGCCGGGCGGCGTCGACCGCGTCGTAGGACCAGTCGTTGCCGCCGACGTTCGGCCGGTGGGTGTAGCCGCGCTGTTCGAGGGCGAACAGGTTGGCGTCCTGGTCACTGACCTGGTTCCACGGCCACAGCGGCTCGAGTTCGATGTTCTCGCCGTTGTGCCGTTGCGCGGTGGGCTGGTAGGAGATCGCGGCCATGTCGGTGCCGCTCGCGTCCGCCGCCTGGGTCTCGGCCTGGGTGTAGTCCGGGTTGAGCAGGTTCTTCCTGGTCGCGTCGTCCGTCCTCGGGTACGGCGGGATCTCCTTGATCGCCGCCGCGAACCGGTTCAGCAGCGGGTCCTTGCTCGGCTTGTC
>DASZXM010000736.1:0-2519 GCA_035546415.1 Pseudonocardiaceae bacterium | reverse complement strand
GCGGCGGAACTGCTGCGCAGACCGCTCGCGACGTCGGTGGTCGGGCCGTACGCTCACCCCGACGACCTGCCCGCCGAACTACAGGGGTGATCCGTGGTGTCGACTCGGTCCGCTGACGATCCGATCCGTGTCGGCGTGCTCGGCGCGCGCGGCCGGATGGGCGCCACGGTGTGCCGGGCGGTCGAGACGGCCGGCGACCTGAAGCTCGTCGCCGGTGTCGACGCGGGCGACCGGGCGCAGGACATCGTGGACGCGGGCGCCGAGGTGGTCGTCGACTTCACGCAGCCGCAGGTCGTCATGGACAACCTGCGGTTCTGCGTGGACAACGGCATCCACGCGGTCGTCGGCACGACCGGTTTCGACGCCGGGCGTCTGGACACGCTGCGGTCCTGGCTGGCGGACCGGCCGTCGCTGGGCGTGCTGGTGGCGCCGAACTTCGCGATCGGCGCCGTCCTGTCGATGCGGTTCGCGCAGTTGGCCGCGAAGTACTACGAGTCGGTCGAGATCATCGAACTGCACCACGCCCGCAAGGCCGACGCGCCGTCCGGCACGGCGGCGCGCACGGCGGCCCTGGTCGCCGAGGCACGCGCGGCCGCCGGCCTCGGTGCGGTCCCGGACGCCACATCCGTCGCCGAGGACGGTGCACGCGGAGCGGACATCGGCGGCGTGCACGTCCACTCGGTACGGCTGACTGGACTGGTCGCCCACCAGGAGGTGCTGTTCGGCACCGAGGGCGAGACCCTGACCATCCGGCACGACTCCCTGGACCGCACGTCCTTCATGCCCGGCGTGCTGCTCGCCGTCCGGTCCGTGGCGGACCGTCCCGGGCTCACCGTCGGCCTGGAACCGTTGCTGGACCTGTGAAAGCGCGTACCACGGCGATCGTGCTGACCGCCGTTCTGGTGGTCTACTTCTGGTTGCTCGGCCAGCGGGCGGTGTGGCTGATCCAGACCGGCACGGCGGCCGGCGTCGGCCTGGGTGTCGCGGTGCTGGTGCTGCCGGTGATCGGCGCGTGGATCGCGGTGGTCAATTTGCGGTTCGGCGCACAGGTCGAACGGCTGGCCCGGCAACTGGCCGACGAGGGCACGCTGCCCGACGCGTCCGACCTGCCGCGCCGCCCGTCCGGGCGGGTCGACCGGGGCGCCGCTGACGAGTGGTTCGACGAGCGCAAGGCGGAACTGGAGGCGGCACCCGATGACTGGCGCCGCTGGTACCGGCTGGCGTACGCGTACGACCTGGCCGGGGACCGGCGCCGGGCCAGGGAGACGATGCGGCACGCGCTGCGCCTGGCTAACCCACGTGGTGGAGCAGCGGAAACCAGTGCATGACGACGGCCGGTGCGGCGGCCAGCACGGTGAACCGGATGATCCGCCCCGGTAAGCAGGACAGCAGGAACGCCGGCAGCGACAGCCCGGCCAACCCGGCGAGCACCGCGGTGGCCAGGAACGGCGGGATGCCGATCAGTGAGCTGCTCGCGGTCGCCGCGACCATCCACTTCGGATGCCGGTGGCACCGCACCCGCAACCACTCCCACGCGCCGTGCACCCACACGACGAGGGCGTGCCACCGTGCCCGGATGCCGCTCGTCGGTATCGGCCTGGGCGGTTTCTCCTTGCCCTGCAAGACCTTCGGTAGTCGGATCGAGCCGCGTGCCGCGTAGAAGTAGACCAGTTTGCCGGCGACCTGGCCGACGGCGAGCACGACGCCGAACGCGAACACCGGCAGGTGCGGGTGGCGTGCGGCGAACGCCAGGACGAACAGTTCGGCGGACACGATCGGCAGCAGCGACGACGCGATCGCGACACCCAGTGTGACCCACAACCAGGTCAGCACGACCGTTCGTTCCCCCAGCCGCTTCTGTGTCGTCCGAAGGGCTTACGTTACCCGGTCGTTACGGTCTTCGCAGGTGTTACCCAGCAGTTTTCCAGGCGAGATCGAGGCCACCGGACAGCCTGATCTCGCGCAGCGGCCGGCCGCCCGCGTCGAGTGTCCGGGCGGTGCCGTCCGGACGCCACGCGACGGTGCCGTAGAACCGGCGGGACGCCTGGTCCGCCTCGGGCACCCAGGCGACGGCACGGGTGGCGCCGTCACCACGGAGCGCCGCGGCGGCGGTGGCCAGCAGCCGGCCGCCGTGCCCGCGCCGGCCCCACCGGGGCTCCACGAGCAGCGTGCCGATCATCGCGACGGTCGCGGCGTCGTCGGGCAACGTCCCGTCGGCGTCGGCGACCTCCGACTCGGGCGCGATGCCGGCGGCGCAGAACCCGACCGTCCACTCACCTTCGACGGCCACGAACAGGTGCACGGTCGCCAGGGCTTCGGCCCACGCGCCCTCGGTGTCCAGGTTCGCCAGCACGTCCTCGGGCAGCAGGTCCGCGTAGGCCGTTGCCCACGTGTCACGCTGGATGCGCGCGATGTGCGGGATGTCCTCGGGCTGCGCTGGGCGTACGGACGCGGTGGCCACGGGTGCGGACCTTACGCGACTGTCGGTGGTCCGTGGCAGCATGCCTGTTTCGTGGAGA
>DASZXM010000735.1:0-8476 GCA_035546415.1 Pseudonocardiaceae bacterium | reverse complement strand
TGGATGTGCGTGTTCAGGGTGCCCAGCGTGCCCTCGCCGATGTGGCCGAGACAGCCGCTGCCCAGCCCGGACGGTTCCGGTGCGCTCTGCAGCGTCTGGCCGTGCCCGGTGATCGACTGGCCCGCGGTGCGGATCTGGCCGGGATGAGCCGACATCGAGGCGTGCCCACTCGGCTGCTCGGTCACCGGCGACGAATGACGTGGCGGCATGTCGACACCCTGCCAGAGCCGCTCGCCGACCGGGCCGAAACCGGCGAAGTGACGCCGATCACCGCGGTGAGACGGGTCACCGCGTACGGGTGACCTTGCTCAGGCCGCGGGGCTGGTCCGGGTCCCCGCCCCTGGCCAGCGACAACGCCAACGCGAGCCGTTGGATCGGGAGGATCTCCAGGATCGGGGCCACCTCCTCGGCCGTTTCCGGGACCACCAGGCGGGTCGCGGCCGAGACCGTGTCCGCCGCCGAGCCGACCGCCAGGATGTCCGCGCCGCGCTCGTGGACCGCCCGCAGGACGTCCACCATCGCGTCGCCGCCCTTGCCCTTGCTGGTCACCGCGACCACACCGGTGTCCGAGTCCAGGGCCGCCACCGGGCCGTGCAGCAGGTCGGCCCCGCTGTAGGCGCGCGCGGCCAGGTAGCTGGTCTCGGCGAGTTTCAGCGCCGCCTCCAGGGCGCTGGCCAGCGAGTAGCCGCGGCCCGTCGTCACCATCCGCTCCACGAACCGGTAGCGCTGCGCCGCCTCGTCCGCGCCGGGGCCACAGGTGTCCAGAGTGGACTGTGCCAGCGAGCCCAGTTCGGCCACCGCGCTGCCGTCACCGCTCCGGATCGCGTCGACCAGCAGGTACAGGCCCAGCAGCGTCGCCGTGTACGTCTTCGTCGCCGCGACCGCGATTTCCTTGCCGGCACGGACGTCCACCGACAGTTCGGCCGCCGCGTCGAGCGCCGAGTCCGGCGTGTTCGTCACCGCGATCGTCAGGGCACCGCGCTCGCGGGCGGCCTGCGTCGCCTCCAGCAGGTCGGGGGAGCCGCCGCTCTGGCTGACCGCGATCCACAGCACGTCCGTCAGGTCCGGCTCCGCGCCGTAGAGCGTCGTCGTCGACGGTGACACGAGGCCCGCCGGCAGTTGCAGCAGCACCTCGACCAGGTACTTCGCGTACAGCGCCGCGTGGTCGCTGGAACCGCGCGCCGCCAGCAGGACGAACCGCGGGCGCCGGGCGGCCACCCGGGCGGCGACCTCCGCGATCTCCGCGCGGTGCTCGACGAGTCCGGCCAGCACCGCTGGCTGTTCGGCGATTTCCTGCCCCATCAACGTGCCCGGTCGGCTCACCGCGTCCTCCGCTGTCATCGTGTCGCGAGAAATTCGGCGGCGGCCCGCAGGCACACGCGGGAACCGCCGTGAGTGTCCACCCGGGCGGCGATGCCCAGGTCGGGTCCGGGAACCCCGGTCTCGACCCGAATCAGGTCGAGACCGAGTCGAGCCAGGCCGCCCACCAGATCGACGACCCACGGGTAGCGCTGCGCGTCCCTGGTGACCACCACCACGGGTCGCCCACCAGCGGATTCTGCCACCGATTCGGCGTCGACGCCGTCCCGCTCGGCGACGCGCAGCATCGTCGTCCCGGGCATCAGCTCCGCCAGCACCGGGCCCAGGCCCCATGGCACGTCGCCGACCGCGATCGTCGGCGCGACCACCAGGTCCAGCACCAGCGGCGGCCCGGACAGCGCGGGCGCGCCGCTCACCCCCAGCGCTCGCCGGGCCGCGACCATGCCGATCTCGCGGTCGTAGCCGGACGGCACCGGTGGCGTGACGCCGATCGCGGCCGTCCGGCCGGCGGCCTCGGCCAGCCGCTCGATCGGCAGCCGGCCCGCCGCCACGGCCGCGACCAGGGCGTCGACCAGGCCGTCGATCGTGGCCTCGTCGGTGAACGAGCCGCCGATGCACAGCGAGTCCGCGCCGGCCAGCAACGCCCGCACCGCGCCCTCGGCCATGCCGGACGTGCCGGTCACCGCACCCATGTCCAGCGCGTCCGTGATCACCGCGCCGGTGAAGCCGAGATCGTCGCGCAGCACCTGGAACGCTCGCGGGTTCAGGGTCGCCGGACCCTCGCCCCACGCCGGCACCACGAGATGACCGGTCATCACCGCCCGCACGCCCGCGCGCACCGCCGCCGCGAACGGCACCAGCTCGACGTCCCGCAGCTCGTGTTCGGTGCGCCGCAGCACCGGCAGCGTGTGGTGCGAGTCCTCCGTCGCCGCGCCATGGCCGGGAAAGTGCTTGGCACACGCGGCAACGCCGCTGGCCTGCACCCCCTCGACGAACGCCGCCACGTGCCGGGCAGCGGCAACCGGGTCACCGCCGAACGCGCGCACACCGATGATCGGGTCGTCCAGGTGCAGCGACAGGTCCGCCGACGGCGCCAGGTCCACCGTGACGCCACACATCGCCAGCCGCCTGCCCATCGACTCGGCGACCGCCCTGGTCAGGTCCGGGTCGTCGGCCGCACCCAGCGCATGGTTGCCCGGCACGCTCGACCCGACGCCGGCGTCCAGGCGGGTGACGTCGCCGCCCTCCTCGTCGATGCCGATCGTCACGCCGTCCCGCTCCGCGCGCAGGCTCGCCGTCAGCGCGGCGACCTGCTCGTCGTCGGTGACGTTGCGGCCGAACAGCACCACGCCACCCAGGCCGGTGCCGACCCTGCGGCGCAGCCAGTCCGGTGCCGTGGTGCCGGCGAAGCCCGGCAGCAGCACCCCGGCGGCGAGCTCGGTCGTGGCGGCGGTCCCGGCGGCGTCCGCCATCACGTCACCCCTTCACGGCGCCGGCGGTGATGCCGGCGACCAGGTTGCGCTGCACGATCAGGAAGAACACCAGCACCGGGATGGTGAACAGCGTGGACGCCGCCATCGTGCCGCCCCAGTCCGTGCCGAACGCGGTCTGGAACGTGGACAGCCACACCGGCAGCGTGTACTTCGAGTTGTCCTGCAGGAACACGAACGCGTAGAGGAACTCGTTCCACGCCGTGATGAACGCGTACACCGACGTGGCCACCAGGCCGGGGCCCAGCAGCGGGAACGTGACCCGCCAGAACGCCGACCACTTGCTGCACCCGTCCACCATCGCGGCTTCCTCGAGGTCCTCGGGGATGCCGTCGATGAAGCCGCGCAGCGTCCACACCGTGAACGGCAGCGTGAAGATGAAGTAGATCAGGATCAGCGCCGTCAGGCTGGTGTCCAGTTCGAAGTGCCGCATGAACAGGTAGTACGGCACCAGCAGCGCCTCGAACGGGGCCAGCTGCGCGATCAGGATGAGCAGCATGAACCCCTTGCGGCCGCGGAAGCGCAGCCGGGACAGGGGTACCGCGGCGAGCAGGCCGACGACCATCGCGAACACCAGCGCCGCGATCGTGACGAACACGCTGTTGCGCAGGTAGGTGCCGAAGTTGTGCCGGCTGACCGCGTCGATGAAGTGCTGGAACGTGAAGCCGTTCGGCACCAGGTTGTACTTCGACGTGGTGATGTCGCCCGCAGGCGTGAGCGCCGTACTGACCATCCAGTACGTCGGGAACAGGAACAGCAGCGCGACCACGATCGCGAGCACGGACACCAGGGTCCTGTTGCGCCTCATGACAACCGCACCTCCTGCGAGCGCACCAGCATCCGGATGTACTGCGCCGTGATGATCGTGAGGATCACGATCATGATCACCGAGACGGCCGCGGCCACGCCGTAGTGGTTGCCGGCGATGCCGTCCAGGTACTGCAGCACGGAGAGCGTCTCGCTGTTGTTCGTGCCACCGCGCTGGAACACCCAGACCTGCGTGAAGACCTTGAAGTCCCACAGCACTTCCAGGAAGGTGGTGAGCATGAAGATCGGCCGGATGCCCGGCCACGTCACGGACACGAACGCCTGCCACCTGGTGGCACCGTCGATGCTGGCCGCCTCGTAGAGGTCGGACGGCACCGCGAGCAGCCCGGCGTACAGGGTGAAGGCGGCGAACGGGATGCCCTCCCACGCGATCAGCACGATGATGATCGTCAGCGTGGAGAAGCTGGTCGAGAACCAGTCGTGGTGGGCGAAGCCGCTGAAGCCCAGCTTGACCAGCGTCTTGTTGAGGATGCCGTAGTTCTGGTCGAACAGGAACTGGAACACCGTCGTGGCCGAGATGATCGGCATCGCCCACGCCAGCAGCAGCGCGATCTGCAGGATCACCCGCACGACGCGGTTCGCGTTCTTCATCAGGTGTGCCGTGACCAGGCCACCGAGCATGATCGCGGCGACCGCGCCCGCCGTGAACGCCAGCGTGCGGCCGGTGATGGTCCAGAAGTCCGGGTCGGACAGGATCTCCTGGTAGTTGGCCACACCCACCCATTCGGTCAGGTGCAGGTTGATCTGCCGCGGCCCGAGGTTCTGGAAACTGTCGATCACCACGGACACCACGGGCCAGCCCAGCAGGCCCAGGATCGCCACCACCGCGGGCGCGAGCAGCAGGTAGGGCACCGTGTTCGCGCTGATCCGGCGGACGGTGACCGGCTTCCGTCCCGGCGTCGCACGCCGAGATGCCGGCACGCTCGCACGTGCCGGCACCACGGTGTTGGAACTCGTCATGCCGCCGCCTCAGCGGGAGAGATGACTTCGGCGGTCATACCTACGAACCCTGCTGCAGGATCTTGTTCAGCGCGGTGTCCGCGTCCTGCGTCGCCTGGCTGGTGCTCTTCGACCCGCTCAGCACGGCCGTGAGCATCGTCTTCAGCGGATTGTTGCCCGCCTCGACAGCGGCCCAGTTCGGCGTCAGCGGCGTGATGTCACCGTTCTTCGACGCGGTCGCCATCGCGGCTCCGACCGGGTTGGTGGCCAGTTGGCTGGTGTCGGTCGACGTGCCCGGCACGGCACCGCCCGCGGCGATCATGCCCTGGTACTTGCTGTCCGAGATGAGCGCGACCCACGCCTCGGCGGCCGCCTGGTTCTTGCTGTTCTGCGCGATGCCCAGGTCGGAGCCACCGAGGAAGACCGGAGCGGTCTTGCCGGCGTCCTTGGACGGGATCGGGAACGCACCCAGCTTGCTGGCCAACTGAGGGTCGTCCTTCACCACACCGGCCTCCTCCCACGGCAGGCCGATGAACTGCGCGACATGCCCACCGTCCTTGGCCACCACGTCGGACTGGGCGGGCGTGGCCTCGTCGGTGTCCTTCGGGGCGGTGGTGCCCGACGCCTGGTACAGCTGCTTGTAGAAGTCGACGCCGGCCTGCGCCTGCGGGCTGTTCAGCGTGGCGGTGAACTTGCCGCCGCTGCCCTGCGTGGCCACCTGGCCGCCCTGGTCCCAGATGAACGACAGCAGCGTGTACCACTCCTGGCCGGGCAGGTAGAGCGCCTGGAACTCCGGGTCGTTGGCGTAGGCCTGCTTGAGCTTGGCCATGTCCGCGATCCACTCGGAGTTGCTGGTCGGCGGCGCCGTGATGCCGGCCTTGGTGAACATGTCCTTGCGGTAGATGACGGTGCGGTTCGCGCCGTAGAAGGGCACCGAGTACTGCTTGCCGGCGTCCGAGCCGGACAGCGCCAGTGCCTTGTTCCACTGGCTGCAGTTGAACTCGTTGCTCTTGGCGGTGATGTCCTCCAGTTCGCCCGCCTCGGCGTAGGAGATCGCCTGGGTGTTGCCCAGCTCGACGACGTCGGGAGGCTGCGAGGACGACAGCGCCTTGTTCAGCTTGGCGCCGATGCCGTCCCACTCCTGGATCTGGTAGTTCACCTTCCAGCCCGGGTACTTCTGCTCGAACTCGTTGTTGAGCGCCTTCGAGGTCGCGTCGGCGAGCGAACCGTCCATGATCCAGACGGTCAACGTCCCGCTGCCGCTGGGCGCGGGCGCCGTGGAACTCCCGGCGCACGCCGGGACTGCGGCCGCGGTCGAGCCGCCGCCCGATGAGCCGCCGCTACCGCCCTGGCCTGAGTTGCTGCTGTTGCCGCAGCCAGCAGCCGCCAGCGCCACCGTAGCGGCGCAGACCGCCAACATGGTCACGCGCTTCACTGTTGCCGTCCTTCCGTGTCCGGCCAATGCCCTGACCAGACTGGTTTAGACCAATGCGGACCAGGGTGGTCCACACCACACCCCATGTCAAGGACGATGCGAAGTCGTTGCCAAACGAGCCGGGACCGGAAATTCCGCTTCGTCACCTACGGGTGAACGGACACGCTGGGTTCGACATCGGTGACATGATGCCGACACACGGGGGTGTCATCGCGCCGAGCGGCCAAGACAAGGCATCCTTAAGGTTGCGAGGCGGCTGCTGAGGAGGGTGTCATGCTCGAAGTGTCGACGACGGAGGCCTCGGCGAGGTCGCGTGTGCAGCGCGAGCCGAAGTACTGGGGCCTGAAGCGGCACCTGCTCGACCTGCTCCGATCCATGCCACCCGGCTCGCCGATCCCCACCGAGCGGTCGCTGGCCGCCGAGTTCGACGTGTCCCGGACGACGGTCCGGCAGGCGCTGGCCGAGCTGACCGTCGAGGGCCGACTGCTGCGCGTGCAGGGCAAGGGCACGTTCGCGGCCGAGCCGAAGGTCGCGCAGCGGCTGCAGCTGTCCTCGTACACCGAGGACATGAAGGCGCAGGGCCGCCAGCCGGGCTCCCGGCTGCTGGAGATGTCCGAGGAGCCCGCCGACGCCGAGCTGTCCCGGCTGCTGGGCATCCGGGCCAGCGCCAAGGTGCTGCGCCTGAACCGGCTGCGGCTGGCCGACGGCGAGCCGATGGCCATCGAGACCACGCACCTGCCGCTGGCCCGGTTCCGCGGCCTGCGCCGCTACGTCACGTCCGGCGGCTCGCTGTACGAGGTGCTGCGCGAGCGGTTCGGTGTCGAGATGGGACACGCCGAGGAGACCATCGAGACGGCACTGGCCAGCCCCGCCGAGGCGGAGCTGCTCGGGGCCGACGTGGGCCTGCCGATGCTGCTGCTGTCCCGGCACTCGTTCGACACCGACGGCAAGCCGGTGGAGTGGGTGCGCTCGGTCTACCGCGGTGACCGCTACAAGTTCGTGGCGACGCTGAACAGGCCGTGACCGCGCCCATCCCCTGGGGCAGCGCCCGCGCCAAGGGCGTCCTGGCGACCACGATCATCGGCTCCGGCATCGCCATGCTGGACGGCACGATCGTCAACGTCGCCCTTCCCCGGGTCGGGACCGATCTGCACGCATCCGTCGCCGACCTGCAGTGGATCGTCGACGGCTACCTGCTCACCCTCGCCGGCCTCGTGCTGGTCGCGGGCGCGTTCGGCGACCGGTACGGCCGCCGCCGGGTCTACGTGATCGGCGTCGGCTGGTTCGGCGCGGCGTCCCTGTTGTGCGGTGTCGCCCCGAACGTCGAGCTGCTGATCGCCGCCCGGATCGTCCAGGGCGTCGGTGGCGCGCTGCTCACGCCGGGGGCACTGGCCATCCTGGAGTCGTCGTTCGCCCGCGAGGACCGGGCACGTGCCATCGGCGCGTGGTCCGGTCTGGGCGGTGTCGCTACGGCTGTCGGGCCGCTGCTGGGCGGCGTGTTGATCCAGGTGTGGTCGTGGCGGCTGGCGTTCCTGATCAACCCGCCGATCGCGGTCGTCTGCATCCTGCTCGCGCTGCGCTACGTGCCGGAGTCCTCGGACGTCGACCAGACCGGCAGGCCCGACCTGCTCGGGGCGGTCACCGGTGCGCTGGGCCTGGCCGGTGTGACGGCGTTGCTGGTGGAGGCCCCCGGGGAGGGTGTCACCGACCCGGTGGTGCTGGTGTCCGGGATCGTCGGCGTGCTGTGCCTGGCGGCGTTCGTGCTGCGGCAGCTGCGGTCGCGCCGGCCGCTGGTGCCGCCGTCGCTGTTCGCCGACCGCACGTTCACGCTGGCCAACGTGCTGACGTTCCTGGTGTACGGCGCGCTGGGCGGCGTGATGCTGCTGCTGGTCGTGCAGCTCCAGGTGTCGCTGCACTACCCGCCGACGCTGGCCGGCCTGGCCGGACTGCCGATCACGGTGCTGATGCTGCTGCTGTCCGCGCGGTCCGGGCGGCTGGCACAGCGGATCGGTCCGCGCACCCAGCTGGTCGTCGGCCCGCTGCTGCTGGCCGCCGGCATGCTGTTGCTGCGGATGACCGCGGCCGGCGCGAGCTACCTGACCGGTGTGCTGCCGGGTGTGCTGGTGTTCGGCGTCGGGCTGGCCGCGATGGTCGCCCCGGTCACCGCGACCGTGCTGGCCGCGGCGCCGGAGCGGTCCGCCGGTGTGGCGTCGGGTGTGAACAACGCGGTCGCGCGTACCGGCGGCCTGCTGGCCGTCGCCGTGCTGCCGGCCGCCGTCGGCCTGTCCGGCGCCGCCTACACCGATCCGGTCGCGCTGACCGCGAGCTGGCGGATGGCGCTGCTGATCTGCGCCGGGATGGCCGTGGTCGGCGCCCTGCTCGCGCTGGGCATCCAGAACGGCGTGCTGACCGGCGGGCGCACGGCGGAGCCCGCGGGCGCCCCGCACCCCGGCGAGTGCCTGCA
>DASZXM010000734.1:0-7050 GCA_035546415.1 Pseudonocardiaceae bacterium | reverse complement strand
GCTCGACTTCGACCGCGCGCCAGTCCACGTCGACCTTTGCCGAACGCAGGACGTCCACCCGCCTGCTTGCCAAATAGCAGAACGGGCTGCTGAAATCCGCGTAAATGATCAGGCTCATGCGTTCACCACCGGGTTTCAATTACGGGAATACGGATCGAGTTGACCCGTCCGACGTCACTGAACTGTCGCCATGGTGCGGGTCACCCGCCCGGGACGCGTAGTGCTCTATGCCATGGACGATCGGGACCAAAGTCATGGGGACGGCGGGCAGGCCCGAATGCCGGCCCGGTCGTCACCCCTGTTTACCGAGGACCCGTCCGGTCAGGGCATTGGTCCCTATCGAGACACCTGCCGACCTGATCAACCTGGACAGGACCACGCACCGGACGCACACGAGAATCGGACGACGACGATGGCGATCACCATGAACCGAGCTGAAGGTATCGGATTCGACCGTCCGGCCCGGACCGGGCGCGCGGGTGTGATGCTGGTGCTGGCCGCCGTCGGGTTCGGCCTGAACTTCTGGGCGTGGGCGCTGCTGTCCCCGTTGGGACCTCGTTTTCAGGATGTCCTGCATCTGAGCGCGTTTCAGCAGGCGTTGGTCGTCGCCGTGCCGGTGGTGGTCGGCTCGCTCGGCCGGATCCCGGTCGGCGCGCTGACCGACCGTTTCGGTGGCCGGATCATGTTCCCGGCCGTCTCGACCGCGACCATCGTCCCGTTGCTCTTCCTCGGCCTGGTCGGGCAGTCGACGTTGGCGGGGCTGTTGGTCGGTGGGTTCTTCCTCGGGATCGGCGGCACCGCGTTCGCGGTCGGCGTGCCAGTGGTGAATGCCTGGTTCCCGCCGCGACGGCGCGGCCTGGCGTTGGGGATCTTCGGCGTCGGCATGGGCGGCACCGCGATCAGCGCGCTGACCACCGTGCACTTGGTGACCGGCCACGGCTCGGCGACACCATTCGTGATCACCGCCAGTGCGCTGGCTGCCTATGCCGTGGTCGCCGGACTGCTGTTGCGGGACGCGCCCGGCCGCACGGCACCCACCGAATCGTTGGGTGCGCGACTCGCTGCGACGGTCCGACTGCCGGTGACCTGGCATGCGTCCGCGTTGTATGCGGTCGCGTTCGGCGGTTACGTCGCCTTCTCGGTGTACCTACCCGCTTATCTCAAAACCGCCTACCACCTCACCCCCACCGACGCGTCGAACCGGATGGCCGGTTTCGTGCTGCTCGCGGTCCTCATGCGCCCGGTCGGCGGGTGGCTGTCCGACCGGATCGGCCCGGTACGGGTGCTGGCCGCCGCGTTCACCGTGGTGTTGCTCGGCGCGGCGACCCAGGCGTTCACGCCGCCGCTGGCGCCGCTGGGCACGGTGGCGTTCCTGGCGATGGCGGCGGCCCTCGGCGCCGGTAGCGGAGCGGTGTTCGCGCTGGTCGCGTCGCTCGCCCCGCCCAGCCGGGTCGGCACGGTCACCGGGGTGGTCGGCGCGGCAGGCGGCCTCGGCGGGTTCGTGCCACCACTGATCATGGGCGGTATCTACGGCGCGACCGGCTCCTACGGCCTCGGCCTGGCGCTACTGGCGATGGTCGCCACCGCGGCCGCCGTACTCACCATGACCACCGTCCGTTCCCACCTCCGCCACTGTCCCGCGACCACACCGATCTGAGAAACGCGCCCGACAGCCCGCCAGGAAATCCATCCAGACACCCATCCGGAGACCAGTCATGTGCGAGTACTGCGGCTGCCAGTCCATCGGCGCGATCGATGAGTTGACGCGCGAGCACGAGGCAGTCGTCAACCTCATCGGCGACGTCCGCACCGCCACCGCCCACAATGACGTCGCCGCGATAGCCCGGACAGCTCGACGGATCGCGACCATCCTGGGCCCACACACCCAGGTCGAAGAACTGGGCCTGTTCCCCGCCCTGACCGACGAGTTCCCCGATCACATCGCCGCGTTACGGCTCCAGCACCGACAGATCGAAGCGGTACTACACGAGGCCGCCGAGCACACACCCACCGATCCTGCCTGGCCACGGCGGTTGCACGACACACTGGAAATGCTGCGCGAGCACATCCTCGCCGAGCAGGACGGGGTGTTCCCCGCCGCGCTGGCCGGCCTGAACCCGTCCGACTGGGACGCTGTCGACGCGGCACGCGCACGGGCCGGCAGCGCACTACGTCGCGTGGCCCGGTGAACGTCCGGTGACTCGGCGATCACTGATCACATTCCCGGCCCACCGCGCTGCTCGGGATCAAGTCCGTGCTCGCCGACTCGTATGAACGCATTCACCGTTCTACCCTGATCGCCGTGGGTGTTGCCCGGCTCCCTGCGGACTACTACCGCCACGGAGGGATTCTGCCCTATGTGCTCCGCCGAATCGCCGCACGCCAGCCCGACGTCGACACAGGATGCGGTCGACGCGCTGATGCGGACGGCCCAGTGGTTCTTCCCCGGTCAGCAGTCGGCCGACGGACGCGTGCTGTACCGGGAGGGTGGCCGGGGCGCGGACGAGTTCTACCGCGAGCGGTGGCGTCACGACCGGGAGGTCCGGTCCACGCACGGCGTGAACTGCACCGGTTCGTGTTCGTGGAAGGTCTACGTCAAGGACGGCATCATCACCTGGGAGACCCAGGCCACCGACTACCCCTCCGTCGGTCCCGATTCGCCGGAGTACGAACCGCGCGGCTGCCCGCGCGGCGCGTCGTTCTCCTGGTACACCTACTCACCGACCCGCGTCCGCTATCCCTACGTGCGCGGTCCCCTACTGGAACGGTGGCGCGCCGCCCGGGCCGAGCACACCGACCCGGTGGCCGCCTGGCAGTCGATCGTCGACGACCCCGAAGCCACCGCCGGTTACAAGCGGGCCAGGGGCAAGGGCGGCTTCGTCCGCTCCACGTGGGCCGAGGTGACCGAGCTGATCGCCGCGGCCCAGGTGCACACCATCAAACGGTACGGCCCGGACCGGATCATCGGCTTCTCGCCGATCCCGGCGATGTCCATGACCTCCTACGCGGCCGGCACCCGCTACCTGTCCATGATCGGCGCCACGATCTCCTCGTTCTACGACTGGTACGCCGACCTGCCGGTCGCGTCCCCGCAGGTGTTCGGTGACCAGACCGATGTGCCCGAGTCGGGCGACTGGTGGAACGCGGGCTACCTGATCGTGTGGGGGACGAACCTGCCGATCACCCGGACACCGGACGCGCATTTCATGACCGAGGCGCGTTACCGGGGACAGAAGGTCGTCGTGGTGTCCCCGGACTTCTCGGACCACACCAAGTTCGCCGACGAGTGGCTACCGGCCGCGCCCGGCACGGACGGCGCGCTGGCGATGGCCATGGGGCACGTGATCCTGTCCGAGTGCTACCGCGACCGCCAGGTACCACGTTTTCTCGACTACGCCAGGACGTACACCGACCTGCCGTTCCTGGTCACGCTGACCGAACACGGGGACGCGTACGTCCCCGGCAAGTTCCTCACCGCGGCCGAACTCGGACACGAGGTGGAGCACGCGGCGTTCAAACCGGTCCTGCTCGACGAGACCACCGGCCAGCCGGTGGTTCCGAACGGATCGGCAGGTTTCCGCTGGGACAGCACACCGGGCCGGTGGAACCTGAAGCTGGACGGGATCACACCGGTCCTGTCCCTGTACCGGCGGGACGGCGCGGAAGCGGTCGGCGTGGATCTGCCCCGCTTCGACACGGGTTCCGGCGAGGCGGGCGGCGCGCTGCGGCGAGGTGTTCCGGCGACGCGGATCGCCGGACACCTGGTGACCACCGTGTTCGACCTGGTCATGGCCCAGTACGGGGTAAGCCGGGACGACCTGCCCGGTGAGTGGCCCACCGGTTACGACGACCCGGAAACGCCGTACACACCCGCGTGGCAGGAGGCGATCACGTCGGTCCCGGCCGTGGCGTGCGTGCGGGTGGCGCGGGAGTTCGCGCGCAACGCCGAACGCACCGGTGGTCGGTCCATGATCGCGATGGGCGCCGGTACCAACCACTGGTTCCACTCCGACCAGATCTACCGCACATTCCTGTCGCTGCTGCAACTGTGCGGCTGTCAGGGCGTCAACGGCGGCGGATGGGCGCACTACGTGGGCCAGGAGAAGGTGCGGCCCCTGACCGGGTGGTTCCATCTCGCGTTCGGCCTGGACTGGCAGCGCCCCACCCGGCACATGGCGGGCACGCCGCTGTGGTGGCTGGCCACCGACCAGTGGCGCTACGAGGCGTTCCCGGCCGACGCCCTGGCCAGCCCGCTGGGGCCGGGCAGCCTGTCCGGGCGAACATTGCCGGACTGCAACGCGCTGGCCGCACGGTTGGGGTGGCTGCCCTCCCATCCGGCGTTCGACCGCAACCCGCTGGACCTGTGCGACGAGGCCGAACAGGCCGGCAAGCCTGTGGCCGACTACGTGGTCGACCAACTGACGTCCGGTGCGCTGCGGTTCGCGGCCGAGGACCCGGACGACCCGGCGAACTTCCCCCGGGTGTTGCTGGTGTGGCGGGCGAACCTGTTCGCGTCGTCCATGAAGGGCCACGAGTACCTGATGCGGCACCTGCTGGGCACCAGTGACGCGGTCAGCGCCACCGAAACCCCTCCTGAGCTGCGGCCGAAGGAGGTGGTGTGGCGGGACGACGCACCGGCCGGGAAGCTGGACCTGTCCGTCGCGGTGGACTTCCGGATGACCAGCACCTGCCTGTTCTCCGATGTCGTGCTGCCCGCCGCGACCTGGTACGAGAAGCACGACCTGTCCTCGACCGACATGCACCCGTTCGTGCACGCCTTCACCCCGGCGATCGCCCCGCCGTGGGAGGCGCGCACCGACTTCGACCTGTTCCACACCCTCGCGGCCGAATTCTCCCGGCAGGCGAGAACGCACCTGGGCGTGCGGCGGGACGTGATCGCCGCCCCGCTGGCCCACGACACCCCGGACGAGGTCGCCGTCCCGCACGGAGTCGTCCGGGACTGGAAGACCGGGGAATGCGAGCCGATTCCCGGGCAGACCATGCCCAAGCTGATCGTGGTGGAACGCGACTACGCGGCGGTGGCGGAGAAGATGGCCGCGATCGGTCCCCTGCTGGACACGTTGGGCACCACCACCAAAGGCATCACCTGGAAACCCGACGCGGAACTGGACTACCTGCGCCGGCGCAACGGCACCGTCCGCGGCGGGGTCGGCGAGGGACGCCCCTCGATCGCCCGGGACGACCAGTTCTGTGAGGCGATCCTCGCGCTGTCCGGCACCACCAACGGGCGACTGGCCGAAGCCGGATTCCGGGTCCTGGAACAACGAACCGGGGTGGAACTGGCCGACCTGGCCGGGGAGCGGGCCGGGGACCGGATCACCTTCGCCGACACCCAGACCCAGCCCCGCGCCGTGGTCACCTCCCCGGAGTGGTCCGGCAGTGAAACCGGCGGGCGCCGGTACTCGCCGTTCACGGTCAACGTCGAGCGGCACAAGCCCTGGCACACGCTGACCGGCCGGCAGCACTTCTTCCTCGACCACGACTGGATGGCCGAGTTCGGCGAACAGCTGCCGACCTATCGGCCGCCGCTGAACATGCTGGCGCACTTCGGTGATCCATCCCGTGGCGATGGCCGGCAGGAGGTGGTGGTGCGCTACCTGACCCCGCACTCGAAGTGGTCGATCCACTCGGAGTACCAGGAGAACCTGCACATGCTCACCCTGTTCCGCGGTGGGCCGGTGATCTGGATGAGCCCGGTCGACGCGGACAGGATCGGGGTCGCGGACAACGACTGGATCGAGGCGTACAACCGCAACGGCGTGGTCGCCTGCCGCGCCGTGGTCACCCACCGGATGCCCGAGGGCACGGTGTTCATGTACCACACCATCGACCGGCACCTGAACGTGCCCAGGACCGAGATCACCGGCAGGCACGGCGGCGGGGACAACTCACTGACCCGGCTGTTGATCAAACCCACGCATCTGATCGGCGGCTACGCCCAGTTCTGCTACGGCTTCAACTACATCGGTCCGACCGGCAACCAGCGCGACGAGATCACCGTCATCCGCCGCCGCGCCCAGGAGGTGCAGTTCTGATGCGAGTCATGGCACAGGTCGCGATGGTGATGAACCTGGACAAGTGCATCGGCTGCCACACCTGTTCGGTCACCTGCAAGCAGACGTGGACCAACCGGCCGGGCAGCGAATACGTCTGGTTCAACAACGTGGAGACCAAACCCGGCACCGGTTACCCGCGCCGCTACGAGGACCAGAATCGGTTCAAGGGCGGGTGGACGCTCAACCGGCGGGGGAAACTGACGCTCAAGGCAGGCGGGCGGCTGCGCAAACTGCTGTCCATTTTCTACAACCCGGAACTGCCCTCACTCGACGACTTCTACGAGCCGTTCACCTTCGACTACGAGCATCTGACCACCGCGCCGCTGTCGGACTCGTTCCCCAGTGCCCGACCCAAGTCCCAGCTCACCGGGCGGAACATGTCGCCGTCGGCCGGGCCGAACTGGGACGACGACCTGGCCGGCTCGGGCACCTATGCCGCCGCCGACCCGAACCTGGAAGGCCTGGCCGACCAGGTTCGGATGGAGTTCGAGCACGCCTTCCACTTCTACCTGCCCCGGATCTGCGAGCACTGCCTCAACCCGTCCTGCGTCGCATCGTGCCCGTCCGGCGCGATGTACAAGCGCGAGGAGGACGGGATCGTGCTGGTCGACCAGGACCGCTGCCGCGGCTGGCGGTTCTGCGTCTCGGGTTGCCCGTACAAGAAGGTGTATTTCAACCACCGCACCGGCAAGGCCGAGAAGTGCACCTTCTGCTACCCGCGCATCGAGGGCGGCCAACCCACCATCTGCTCGGAAACCTGTGTCGGCCGGCTGCGCCACCTGGGGGTCATGCTCTACGACGCCGACGCGGTCCTCGCCGCTGCGTCCACACCGGATGACAAGGACCTCTACGAGGCACAGCTGTCGGTGTTCCTCGACCCGCACGACCCCCAGGTCGTGGCGCGGGCCGAACGGGACGGCATCGCGCACGACTGGATCACGGCCGCGCAACGCTCCCCGGTCTACGCCCTGAT
>DASZXM010000733.1:0-14691 GCA_035546415.1 Pseudonocardiaceae bacterium | reverse complement strand
CGCGGTCATGCTGGAGGTGCTGACCCGGCGGTACTACGGGAACAAGGGCCTGACCGGGGTGCGCACCGACACCGTCGCGGGGTGCACGTTCGTGGTCGCGCAGCGCGCCGGATCGTCCCTGGTGTCGGCCGCGGTCGGCTTCGAGTCGCTGGGCAACGCGCTGGACGGGCTGGCCGAGCTGGCCACCGGTGAGGACTCCGCCGACGCGGACATCTACCTCGCGTGGGAGAAGCAGCCGGAGGACTTCGACGCGATGGCGACCGCGCTGCACGACGTGATCAGCGCGCATCCGCTGCCCCGCCAGGTCCGCAGGCTGACGTGCACCGTCGCGGGCAGCGGCGGCGCGGTCATGCACCACCACTTCACGTTCCGGCCGTCCACCACGGGGATGACCGAGGAGCGGCTGATCCGCGGCCTGCACCCGTACATCGCGGAACGGATGCAACTGGAGCGGCTGAGCAAGTTCGACCTGACCCGGCTGCCGTCGTCGGACGAAGAGGTCTACCTCTTCCGGTGTGTCGCGCGGGAGAACCCGTCCGACGACCGGCTCGTCGCGTTCGCCCAGGTCCGCGACCTGACCGAGCTGCGCGAGCACGACGGCCGCCTGGTCGCGCTGCCGACGGCGGAGGACACCGTCGCCGCCTGCCTGGACGCGATCCGCCGCGCCCAGTCCCGCCAGTCGGGCGGGAAACGGTTCAACACCAACCGGATCGTGGTGTACGTCTGGCCGCCGAGCAACCTCACCCGCGCGGAACTGGAGATGATCGCCGGGCGCGTGCTGCCGACGACGGCCGGTGCCGGTCTGGAGGAGATCGAGTTCATCGCCCGCCAGCGCGATCAGCGGACCGGCGAGTTGGTCAAGACGGCCGTGCGGATCTCCTTCGACGCCACCGGCGGTGCGCAGCTGGCCATCGGCGAGCCGTCACTGGACCTGGTCGAGCCGCTGGACGACTACCGGCAGAAGGTGCTGCGGGCCAGCAGCCGGGGCACCGTCTACCCGTACGAGCTGACCGGCATGCTGGCCGGTGCGCGGGGCACGTTCGTCGAGCACGACCTGGACGGCGACGGGAACCTGGTGCCGGTGGACCGGCCGCGCGGCCGGAACACGGCGGCGATCGTGGCCGGCGTCGTGACCACGCCGACCGAACTGCACCCCGAGGGTGTCACCCGTGTCGTGCTGCTGGGCGACCCGACGAAGGCGCTGGGCGCGCTGTCCGAACCGGAATGCTCCCGGGTGATCGCCGCGTTGGACCTCGCGGAGCGGCGCGGCATCCCGCTGGAGTGGTTCGCGCTGTCGGCGGGCGCGCGCATCTCGATGGAGTCCGGCACGGAGAACATGGACTGGGTGGCGGCCGCGCTCAAGCGCATCGTCGAGTTCACCCAGGCCGGTGGTGAGATCAACGTGGTGGTCGCCGGGATCAACGTCGGCGCCCAGCCGTACTGGAACGCCGAGGCCACGATGCTCATGCACACCAAGGGCATCCTGGTGATGACGCCGGACTCGGCGATGGTGCTGACCGGCAAGCAGGCGCTGGACTTCTCCGGCAGCGTGTCGGCGGAGGACAACTTCGGCATCGGCGGCTACGACCGGGTGATGGGCCCGAACGGCCAGGCGCAGTACTGGGCGCCGAACCTGGCCGCCGCCCGGGACGTGCTGATGGCGCACTACGAGCACACCTACGTCACGCCGGGCGAGTCGGGTCCGCGGCACGCGGGCACGACCGACCCGGTCGACCGGGACGTCTCCGACTTCCCGCACTCGCGGGCGGGCAGCGACTTCCGCACGGTCGGCGAGATCTTCTCGGCGACCGCGAACCCGGACCGCAAGAAGGCGTTCGACATCCGCACCGTGATGCGGGCCGTCGCCGACCAGGACCACCCGGTGCTGGAGCGGTGGGCCGGCATGGCGGACGCGGACACGTCCGTGGTGCAGGACGTCCACCTGGGCGGCCGGCCGGTGTGCCTGGTCGGCATCGAGTCGAAGTCGGTGCCGCGCCGCGGTTTCCCGCCCACCGACGGACCGGACACGTACTCGGCGGGCACGCTGTTCCCGCAGTCGTCGAAGAAGACGGCCAGGGCGATCAACGCGGCCAGCGGCAACCGGCCGCTGGTGGTGCTGGCCAATCTGTCCGGCTTCGACGGCTCGCCGGAGTCGATGCGCAAGCTACAGCTGGAGTACGGCGCGGAGATCGGCAGGGCGATCGTGAACTTCCGCGGCCCCATCGTGTTCTGCGTGATCTCGCGCTACCACGGCGGCGCGTTCGTGGTGTTCTCCAAGGCGTTGAACCCGGGGATGACCGTGCTGGCGGTGGAGGGTTCGTTCGCGTCGGTGATCGGCGGGGCACCAGCGGCGGCGACCGTGTTCGGCGGCGAGGTGAACCGGCGGACGTCCACGGACAGCCGGATCACCGACCTGGAGGCGCGGATCGCGGAGTCGACGGGTGCGGAACGGGCCGAGCTGAGCGCGAAGCTGGTCGACGTCCGGACGGCGGTGCGGACCGAGAAACTGGCCGACGTGGCCACCGAGTTCGACCGGGTGCACAGCGTGCACCGCGCGGTCGAGGTCGGCTCGGTGGACGCCGTGATCAGCGCCGCCGAACTGCGGCCGAGGATCATCGCCGCCATCGGCACGGAGTGACACGTCGGTGGGGGCCTCGGGCCCCCACCCTCACACCGGATACGCCGGGAACAGGCCATCCGGATCGACCCGCCGCTTCAACCGGGCGAGGCGCTGCCGGGTGTGCACCGGGAACGCCAGTTCGACCACATCCTGGCCGCCGTCCGCGTCGAAGTTGACGTACGCGCCCGTGAAGTGCCGGCGCAACGGGGACATCGCCTCGTCCAGGACGCCCACCTGGTCCGCGCCCCACACCGTGCCGATGACCATCGCCGACTGGTGCCGGTGGGCGTAGGCCGTCGCGTCCGCGTCGACGTCGCCGATCGCACCGCCCAGCGCCCGGATCTGCACCAGCATGCCGGGCGTGCCGGCCAACCGGAACAGCAGGCGTTCGACCTCGTCGTCCAGTTTGTCGACGTAACCGTTGCGCACGAACGAGTCCTGCTGCCCGATGTTCGGGTGTTCGTGGGCGACCGGGACGAGCGCGCGGTACGGGACCAGGTGGACGCCACCGCCGCGGGCCACGCCGATGTCGGTCAACGGCCGGATCGCCCGGAGTGCCGCGTCCGGGTCGTCGCCCGCGTACACCGCGGTGACCGACGCGTTGCCGGGGCCGAACAGCGTCATCGTCGCGGTGAGTTCGCGGGGTGCGGCGCGCAGGTACTCGTCCCAGGCGACCAGCGAGTTCCGCGTGACGGCCATGTCCAACTGTGCCACGGCGACCGTGTTGACCGGCACCGCCTCGAACACGAACGCCGTGACGACCGCGAGCGTCCGGCCGGCGCCGCGCAGGCCCCAGAACAGTTCGGGGTCGCTCGCCGCGTCGACGGTGGTGACGGTGCCGTCGGCGAGCACGACCTCCGCGGCGCGCAGCCGGTCGATGGTCAGGCCGTACCGGCGCACCAGCCAGCCGATGCCGCCCGCCGTGGCCAACCCGCCGACACCGACGTTGCCGTGGTCGCCCGAGCTGATCGCCAGGCCGTGGTCGGTCAGTGCGCCGGCCACGCGACTCCACCGCGCGCCCGCCTCGACGCGCACCAACCGGGCCCGCAGGTCGATCACGCGGATGTCGTGCATCCGGGACAGGTCGATGACGATCCCGCCGTCGTTGGAGGACAGTCCGGCCAGCGAGTGGCCGCCGCTGCGCACCGCCAGCGGCAGGCCGGTGTCGCGGACCACGGCGAGCGCGTCACGCACCTCGCCGGGGTTCTCCGGCAACAGGACCATCGCCGGGGAATGCACTCTGGTGTAGGTGGAGCGGAACAGCCGGTAGGCGGGGTCGTTCGGCCGGACGGTCCTCATCGGAGCGCCTCGACGACCCGCGGGACGACCTCGTTGCCGAACACGGCGCCCTGCGCCGACGGGTCGACCAGCGGCCAGAACACGAACCCGTCGAAGCCCAGTGCCACCCAGTCGACGATCCACTCCACCCACTGCTCCACCGGGCCGGCCATGTCCGCGGCGCCCGGGTGTCCGACGACGCCCTGCACGTTGTAGATGCGGCGGATCTCGGCCGGGTCCCGGCCCGCGGCCAGCGCCGCGTCGTCGATCACCGCGCGCAGCCCGGGCACCATGTCCGGCTTCAGGTAGGAACTGCCCGGGGACAGCCAGCCGTCGGCGGCCCGGCCGACCACGCCGAGCATCTTCGGCCCCCGGGCGCCGACCCAGACGTCGACGTCGGCCACTGGCCCGCCGCGGTAGCCGCGCACGTCGAACTGGTCCGACCGCAGCCGCACGATCTCACCGCGCAGTGCGGTGTGCATCAACCCGATCGACTGCTCGGCGTACTCGACCATCGCGGTCCCGGTCCGGTCGACGCCGCCCATCGACGGGATCGGCCCGCCGGACGCGCCCGCGCCGACGCCGAGGTGGACGCGGCCGCCGAGCAGGTGCGACAGCGACGCGGCCGACTTGGCCAGCATGGCGGGCGGCCGCAGGCCGAGGTTGGCGACGTTCGGGGTGAACGCGATGGACCGGGTGTGCGCGGCGAGGTACGCGATGAGCGTCCACGTGTCATGGAACCGCGCGTTGTACGGGTGGTCCTGGATGCCGATCAGGTCGAAGCCGCTGTCCTCGGCGAGCCGAGCGAGCGCGACCAGGTCGGTGGTCGGGCCGACGATCGGGTCGATGTTCATGCCGAACATCGGACGGTTGGTCATGGTGGATCTCCTTCGTCGATCGGGGTCCACGATCCGCACGGCCGACCACAGCCGCAAAGCACGGGTAACCGAGTTACTATTGGTAAGTGGGCAGAGCGACTTTCCGGGACGTGGGCACCATCCCCGACGAGGTGTGCCGTGAGTTCCGGGGCAGCGCCGAACTCGTCGGGCGCAAGTGGAGCGCGGCGATCCTGCTCGCGCTCGCCCGTGGCGCCGAGCGGTTCGGCGAGGTGCAGCACGCGGTCGAGGGCATCTCCGCCCGGCTGCTGGCGGTGCGGCTGCGCGAGTTGGAGGGCCAGCATCTGGTCGAGCGGACGGTCGTGCCGACCACGCCGGTCGAGATCCGCTACACGCTCACCGAACGCGGCCGCGAACTGCTGGTCAGCCTGATACCGCTGATCAGATGGCAGCAGAAGTGGAGCCCTGGAACCCGGTAGCCAGAACGGCCGTCAACCGGTCCAGCTCCGGCCCGAGCGACCGGTCCACCACCACCGGGGGCACCAGTTCGGCCAGCCGTTCGTACGTCGGCACCAGCGCCGGAGCACCCGGCGAGCCGCGCAGGAAACGCGCCTGCGACGCACCGATCAGCTCGCACCCGATGATCGTCACCAGCCGGCCGATCGCGGCGCGCAGCTGCTCCCCCGCCGACCACGCGAACGCCTGCACGTCCTCCTGGCCGGCCGACGTGTCGATCGACCCGAGGGTGGCGGGCGAGGCGAGCCTGCGCAGTTCGTGCAACTCGCCCGCGGCGCGTTTCTGCAGCGGCGACAGGCCGGCCTGCGGACCGGGGTCGGCCGCCAGCTGTGCGTTGAGGCCGCTGAACTGCGTGTCCAGCATGCGGTGCAGCCGCTGGGTGCTGATCTCACCCAGGTGCACGAGCGCCGCCGTCACCGCGTCCATCCGCAACCCGAGCCCGACCGCGTGGTAGCCGGCCGTGGACACGAACGCGCCGTCGACGAACGCGGGTGAGTCGGTGGGCGCGCCGAGCAGGACGTCCGCCGCGTCGGACAGTTCGTCGAGGGTGCGCAGTGCGTGCGCGATCGCCTGTGGCCCGACGCGCAGCGACACCGGCGCCTGCACCACACCGGACCGGACCGTCGAGCCCTCGGTGAGCGCGCGGATGTCGGCGAGGACAGCCGCGAGTACCGTGTCGCCGCCGGCCAGCACCGGGTCGTAGACGGCGCGCGGCGCGCCGAGCGCGTCGATCGTCAGGGCGGTCGCCAGCCGGTGCAGCCGCACGGCGACCCTGGCCTCGTCGCCGCGCATGACGGCATGCGCCACGGCCAGCGGCGAGCCCTGGATGAGGCTCACGCCTTCCTTGGGGCGCAACGTGACCGGCGCCACGCCACGTGCCCGCAGCGCGTCGGCCGCCGGTATCCGGACGCCGTCCTCCAACACGGTGCCGATGCCCAGGAACGTCTGGAAGGCGTGCGCCAGCGGGATGATCTCGCCCGCGCTGCCCAGACCGTCACGCGGCACGGCGGGGACGAAGCCGTCGTTGATCCGGTCGGCCAGGAACCGCACCAGGTCCGCCGTCACGCCCGTGGTCGGTGCGAGGAAACCGCGCAGCCGCACGGCCAGCAGCGCGCGCACGTCCGGTTCGGGCAGCCACGGCGGACCGCCGACGGCACGCCCGACCAGCAGGTTGGCCTGCTGTCCGGCCTGTTGCTCGGCGTCCAGCGGCACGCCGACGAGCCGGCCCATGCCGGTGTGCACGCCGTACACCGGGCCGTCGGCCGCGGCCAGCGCCGCCTCCAACCGGTCCCGGTTGGCCGCCACCTCCGCCAGCGTCCGCTGTGGCACGTGGACGGTGGCGCCGCGGGCGACGGCCAGAATGCCGTCCGTGTCCAGTTCGGTCACGACGAGCCAGCATAGGTCACGCGGGTGACCGGTGGCCGATCTCCTGGACCGTCCACGTGTTGCCGTCCGGGTCGGCGAAGTCCAGCACGCTGGCGTAGTCCCGGCGCCCGGGTTCCACACCGGACTCCCACCCGCCCCGCCAGTCGTCCAGCGGCGCCTTGTGCCGGATCGCGCTGACCCGGACGCCGCGTTCGGTGAGTTCGCGGTGCGTGGCTTCGATGTCGGTGACCGCGAGGTATGTGGCACGCGCCGATCCGGGTGCGGCGTCGGTGAGGCCGACGCCGAACTGCACCGAACAGCCCGAGCCGGACGGTGTCAGCTGTACCACTCGGAAACCCGCGGTGGGGCGGTAGTCGACGTCGAGGGTGAAGCCGACCTGTTCGGTGTAGAACGCCAGCGCCTTGTCCACGTCGCTGACGGCCAGCGTGACGACCTCGATCCTGCCTTCGGTCATGGCTGCCTCTTCCGATGGGTGAACGCCTCGTCGATGTCACATGTCCAGGACGATGTCGGTGCCCGGCCGCGAGCAGCAGATCAGCACCTGCCCGTCGCCGGGGTCCTCCAACGGGTCGGGCGAGTACGCCGTCTCGCCGGACAGCAGTGGTGTGACGCACGTGTGGCACACGCCGGTGCGGCAGCTCCAGCGGACCGGGACGTCACAGGCCTCGGCCAGTTCCAGCAGGGTGCCCGTGCCGCCGTCCGGGAACCGGGTGGCGATGGCGCTGCGGGCGAACGTCACCAGCGGACCGGTGGCGGCCGGTCCGTCCGGCTGGTGCGGCGGCCGCACGGTCCCGCCGACCAGGCCGGGGTTGATGGCGGCCAGCGCCCCGAACAGTTCGGTGTGGATGCGGCCCGGGTCGAGCCCGAGCGCCGTCAGCGCGTCGGTCATGTCGCTCATGAACGACGCCGGACCACAGACGTACGCCGTCGCGTCGGTGGGCAGCGCCAGGTCGGTCAGGGCGGTCTTGGTCAACCGCCCGGGTGGGGCGGAGCTGTAGAAGACGTGCTCCCTGGCGTGTGGCAGCGTCGCGAGCAGTTCGTGGGCCTCGGCGGCCAGCGGGTGCTCGTCCGGGCCACGGGCGCCGTGCACCCACCACACCTCCCGGTCGCTGCGCCGGGCGGCCAGGGCGTGCAGCATCGCCAGCACCGGGGTGACACCGATGCCGGCGGACAGCAGCAGCACCGGGCCGGTGCCCTCGTCGAGGACGAAGTCACCGCGCGGCGCGGCGACGTCGATGACCGCGCCCGTCCGCAGCTTGGTGGTCAGGTAGGTGCTGCCCACGCCGTGCGGCTCGTGCTTGACGCTGATCCGGTAGCTGTCGGCGCCGGGCGCGGACGACAGTGAGTAGTTCCGCACGGCGTCCGGGATGCGCAGCGTCAGGTACTGGCCGGGGCGCGCGGCAGGCAGGGGGCTGTCGTCGGCGGCCGACAGGTACACGGACGTGACGGTCGTGCTCTCCCGCACCAGTTTCGTCACGGTCAGCGGCCGGAACCCGGCCCACGCCGGGCCGGTGTCCTCGGCGGCGCGCAGCAGGTCGGCGAACGACTGCTGCCAGCCCGGGCTCATCGCCGGGATGGTGGTGGCGATGCGCAGCTTGGTGGGGTCCTTGTGCGGCAGGTACAGCAGGGCGTCCGTGTCGGCGACGCTCAGCGCGCCGGGCCCGGTGCGCGTCTTCACGATCGCGTCACCGGCCGCCACGTGGCCCTCCCGGATGACCCGCATGTAGAAACCGGGCCGATGGTGGCCGACCAGCAGCGCGGGCAGGTCCGGCGCGCCCAGGCGCAAGCCCACGCGGTAGCAGGTCACGCGCGGCTGCGTCACCTCGAACTCGGCCTCACCGATGCGGTACCGGTCGCCGATGCACACGTCGGCGTCGGCCATGCCGTCCACGGTGAGGTTCTCGCCGAACGAGCCGTAGTCCAAGGTGTCCCGGCCGAAGTGCCGTTCCCAGTGCCGGTAGGACTGGATCTGGTACACCAGCACGGCTCGCATCTCGCCGCCGTGACCGCCCAGGTCGCCCTGGCCGTCACCGTCGATGTTGAGCCGCCGGACCATCGCCGGGCCGGTCACCGGGTACTTCCACACTCCCGTGTGGACGGTCCTGCCCTGCCAGGGCACGTCCCGGGGCAGGCCGACGTTGACCGACAGCAGCGAGGCGGTCACGGCTGCCTGGCGGGTGCGACCTCATCGAGGGTGAGGTCGCGGTCGACACCGTGCGGGACCACCGACTGGCCGGGTGCCAGGTGTTGCCGGATGCCGTCCAGGTACACCTCGACGACGTCCGGTTCGAACGACACCAGGCCGGACACTCGGCGCACCTCGGTCCACGCGTCCTCGTAGGACCACGCCGCCTTCCGGGCGTCGCCGATGTCGAAGTAGCTGCAGATCCCCTTGTAGGGGCAGAACGTCTGGTCCGCGACCGGGGTCAGGGCGTTCTCGTCGATGTCGGAGCGCAGGACGTACCACCGGGGCGCGAACCCGGACTCGTACAGGGCGAGCGGCTGCTTGGTGTCGGCGATGACCTTGCCGTCGTGTTGGACGGTGAGGTGGCGGCTGGTCTGGCGGATGTCGATGCGGTGGTAGGCGTCGGCGGCGTGGCCGACGATCCGCTCGTCCTCCTCGTAGAACGCCTGCATCGCCCGCCACGCGAACACGACCCGGTCGCGCAGCACGTCGGCGTGGTCGGGCAGGTCCACGTGCTGGTAGGCGGCACGCTGCTTGCTGTCCTTGCCGGCGGTCACGGTGTACCAGGCCGTCGACCCGAAGTCGCGGTGCCGGGTGGTGTGGTCGGTGCGTTCCAGGACGCCCTTGGTGACGTCGGCGAGCGGGAAGTAGGCCACCGGGTAGCGGCCCGGTTCGTGCAGCAGCACGACGTCCTCACTGTCGGCGACCCACTCACCGCCGAACCGGACCCGCATCCGCCTGCGCAGCGGCTCGGCGTAGGGCATTCGTTCGGGCAGCGGGCCGGGCACCAGGAACCGGCCGATCGAGCCGGGCGCGATCGGACCTTGTTGCCAGGAGAGTCCCATTGTTCCGTTCCTTTCACGTACGCGGCAGGGTTCGCTCCAGGAAGCCGCGGATGGCGCTCACCGCCGCGTCGAGATGACTCTCCAACAGAAAGTGCCCGCCGTCGAGCAGGCAGATCTCGGCGCCTGCGGCGTCGTCGGCGAAGGCGAGTGCGCCTTCGGGGCGGAAGATCTCGTCGTTGCGGCCCCAGACCGCCAGCAGCGGGACCCCACTGTCCCGCAGGTAGGCGTGCAGCTTCGGGTACAGCGGGAGGTTGCCGGCGTAGTCGGCGAACAGCTTCAGCTGCACCAGGTCGTTGCCGGGCCGGGACACCAGCGCGAAGTCGTGATACCAGGTGTCCGGGCTGACCAGGGTCTGGTCGGCCACGCCGTGCAGGTACTGCCAGCGGATGGCGTCCAGGGTCAGCGCCTCCCGCAGCGCGGCCTCGGTCGCCGGGTTCCGGTCCTGCCAGTAGTCGCGCACCGGCTGCCAGAACCCGGCCGCGAAACCGGCGTCGTAGCCGTTGCCGTTCTGGGTGACGATCGCGGTGACCGCCTCCGGTGCGGCCAGGGCCAGCCGCCAGCCGACCGGGGCGCCGTAGTCCTGCACGTACAGGGCGTACCGGGTGATGCCCAGCCGGCCGAGCAGTCCGCCGGTGAGGCCGGCCAGTGCGTCGAACGTGTAGTCGAAGTCCTCGGCGGCGGGGGCGTCGGAGAAGCCGAAGCCCAGGTGGTCCGGGGCGATCAGGTGGTACCGGTCGGCCAGCAGGGGGATCAGGTTGCGGAACATGAACGAGCTGGTCGGGAAGCCGTGCAGCAGCACGACGTGCGGCGCACCCACGGGTCCCGCCTCGCGATAGAACAGGCGCTGGCCGCGGACGGTCGCGTAACGATGGTGGATCGTCGCCATGGGTGCTCCGTTCGGCGCGGCCGGGTACCGGCGCCCAGCATCCCGCGGCGCCGCGTGCCCGGCATCAGCCAGTGGCCAGCCACCTGGGTAGGCCGCGAAGGACTAGCGTGGCCTCGTGCGCGTGCCGTCGGACCTGCCTGGATGGCGACGCGCGGCGGAGCTGGTGGGCCGCCGCGCCGAGTGCGCGGCGTTCGACCAGCTGATCCGCACCGTCCGGTCCGGACAGAGCCGGACGCTGGTCGTGCACGGCGAGCCGGGCGTCGGCAAGACGGCGCTGTTGGAGTACGTGGCCGTGCAGGCGCTGGGGTGCCGCGTGGTGCGCGGTGGCGGCGTGCAGTCGGAGATGGAGCTGGCGTTCGCCGGGCTGCACCAGCTGTGCGCGCCGCTGCTGGGCGGGGCCGACGACCTGCCGGCACCGCAGCGGGACGCGCTGCACACGGCGTTCGGCATCAGCACCGGTCCGCCGCCGGACGTGTTCCTGGTCGGCCTCGCCGTGCTGAGCCTGCTGTCCGACGTCGCCGCCGACCGGCCGCTGATCTGTCTGGTCGACGACCAGCAGTGGCTGGACCGCGCGTCGGCGCGGGTGCTCGCCTTCGTCGGCCGCAGGCTGGGCGAGGAGTCGGTGGGCCTGGTGTTCGCCACCCGGACGCCGGGCGGCGACCTGGCCGGGCTGCCCGACCTGCCGGTCGGCGGGCTGCGCACGGCCGACGCCCGCGACCTGCTGGACTCGGTGCTGACCGGGCCGCTGGACGAACGGGTGCGGGACCAGATCGTCGCCGAGACCGGCGGCAACCCGCTGGCCCTGCTGGAGCTGCCGCGCGGGCTGGCGGCCACCGACCTGGCAGGCGGGTTCGGCCTGCCCGGCGCGGTGACGGTGCCGGCCAGCGTGGAGGAGAGCTTCGGCAGGCGGTACCGGGCGCTGTCGGCGGGCGCCCGGGATGTCCTGTTGATCGCGGCGAGCGACCCGTCCGGCGACCCCGCGCTGGTCAACCGGGCGATCGCCGGGCTGGGGATCGGCCCCGACGAGGTGCTCCACGCGCTGGAGGCCGATCTGGCCGAGTTCGGCACGCGGGTGCGCTTCCGGCATCCGCTGGCCCGGTCGGCCGTCTACCGGTCGGCGTCGCGGGCCGACCGGCAACGCGTGCACACGGCGCTGGCGGCGGCCACCGACCCGGATGTCGACCCGGACCGGCGCGCCTGGCACCGGGCGCAGGCGGCGCCCGGTCCGGACGCGGACGTGGCCGCCGAACTGGAGCACTCGGCAGGCCGGGCGATGGCCCGCGGCGGCATCGCGGCGGCCGCCGCGTTCCTGCGGCACGCGGCCCGGTTGACGCCGGACGCGGCGCGGCGGGCCGGTCGGGCACTGGCCGCGGCGGCGTCCGAGATGGCCGCGGGCGCGTTCGACGTGGCACTGGAACTGCTGTCCATGGCCGCCGCCGGGCCGCTGACCGACCTGGAACAGGCGCAGGCCGACCTGATCCGGGCGCGGCTGGCGTTCCTCACCAACCGGGGCAGCGACGCTGCCCCGCTGCTGCTGCAGGCCGCGCGGCGCCTGGAGCCGATCGACGCCGGCCTGTCCCGTGCGACGTACCTGGACGCGCTGTCCGCGGCGATCTTCGCCGGCCGGCTGGCCGGTCCGGACGGGGATGTGCTGGCGGTGGCGCGGGCGGCGGGCGAAGCACCGGCGCCACCGGGCGCGCCCGGCGCGGTCGACCTGCTGCTCGACGGCACGACGGCCACGTACACCGAGGGAGCGGTGGCGGGACTGCCGACGCTGCGCGCGGCCCTGGCCGACTTCGGCACCGGGATGTCCACCCAGGACGAGCTGCACTGGCTGTGGCTGGCCGGCATCACGACGATGACTTTGTGCGACGACGCCGGGTGGGACACGGTGTCCGCCCGACACGTCGACCTGGCGCGGCGGAGCGGTGCGCTCGGCGAACTGCCGCTCGCCCTCACGCTGCGCGCGCTGTTCCTGGTGTTCACCGGTGACCTGACCACGGCGGCGGCCCTGGCCGGCGAGGCACAGGCGATCCGTGAGGCGACGGGAACCAACCTGGCGCCCTACGGCGCGCTGGCCGTGGCCGCGTTCCGGCGCGACGACGCCACGTGGTCGGTGCTGTTCGACGCCACTGTCCAGGACGTGACGCGGCGGGGCGAGGGCGTCGGCATCACCATGGCCGAGTGGGCGCACGCCGTGCTGTGCAACGGCCTGGGCCGTTACGACGAGGCCGGCCGGGCGGCACGGCGGTCCGCGGGCTACGGGCCGGACCACAGCTCGTACGTCCTGCCGTGCGCGGAGCTGATCGAGGCCGCGGTGCGCAGCGGCCAGCCGGCGGCCGCGACGGACGCGTACCGCAGGCTCGCCGACGTGACCGATGCCAGCGGAACCGACTGGGCGCTGGGCATCCACGCCCGCTGCCAGGCCCTGCTGTGCGCCGGTGACGGTGCCGACCGCCGGTACCGGGAGGCGATCGCCCACCTGGAGCGGACCCGGCTGCGCGTCGACCTCGCGCGCGCCCACCTGCTGTACGGCGAATGGCTGCGCCGGGAAGGACGGCACAGCGAGGCCCGTGAGCACCTGCGCACGGCGCACACGCGGCTGGAGGAGATGGGCATCGCGGCGTTCGCCGAGCGGGCGGCGCGGGAACTGCGGGCTGCGGGCGGCACGGTACGCAAGCGCGTCGACGCGACCCCGGACGACGACCTGACGGCGCAGGAGACATTGATCGCCCGGCTGGCCAGGGACGGCCTGTCCAACCCGGAGATCGCCACGCGGCTGTTCATCAGCGCCCGCACGGTCCAGTACCACCTGCGCAAGGTCTTCACGAAGCTCGGCGTCACCTCTCGCGGCCAACTGGCGCAGGTCCTGCCGCGGAGCTGAGTCGCTCCGAACAGCGCACACCGGACCGGCAGCCGGGCTAGGGTCTGCGCCTGTGGCTCCCCTCCCCGCGGTACCCGCCGACCGGCGGTCCGGGCTGCCCGCCCGGCTGGGCGTCGCGGCCGTCATCGGGGTACTGACCGGCGTCGCGGCGCTGATCGCCGGGACGCTCGTGCCGGCCGGACCGGTGGGCGTCGACTGCCAGCCGCAGGGCGCGGTCGGGTGTGCGATCGGGGCGCCGATCACCGGATTTCTGCTCGGCGCGCTGCGACGGCTGCTGGTCGTGGCCGTCGTTGCGATGGTCGTCGGCGGTGTCCTGAGTGGACTGGCCGGGCGGTTCGCCGGCGTGCGGCTCGGTGTCGCCCCCGCCGCGCTGTGGCCGGTGGCGCTGTGGGTGATCGCGTCGCTGCTCCAGCCGTTCGGGGTGACGATCCGCCTCAGCGGGCTGGGCGTCCCCTGTTGCGTGGCACTGTCGTTCGCGCTGGTCGCCGCGTTGACCGCGCCGCAGGTCAAGCCGGCCGGGCGCCTGATCGCCACCGGCGCCGTCGTGCTGGCCGTGATCATCGCCCGGGGGGTGCGCTGACCGGCGGGCGGTGAGTACCGGCCCGCGCACCTGGTCCGCCGTTTTTGTCCGGACGAGACAGAATCGTGGACTCTCCGGCCCGATGCCCGGTATATCTCCGAACCGGGGCATCGATTCCGGGGAGGTGCCACGGTGAGAGCCGTCCTGCTCGCGCTCCTGACGGTGCTGGCGTCGGCCGCACCGGCACCCGCCGCCACACCGCCGACGAGCACACCGCCGCCGAGCACACCGCCGCCGAGTGCATCGTGCGGTCCCTACTGCGACACCCGCGACCCGGCGCTGCCGCCGGACGCACAGCGCACCACTCCCCCGGTCTCGACCGTCCCGCCGACGGCACCGGTGAACCCCGCCGCCGCGATCTGCGACAAATACTGCGATGCCCGTGATCCGGCGTTGGCGGCCGGCGACCGGATCGCCCAGACCGTGACCGACGGCGGCCGGACGATCGGCCTGCACCTGGACGACGGCGACGACATGGGCTGGGCGGTGACGGACAACGGCGGCCAGGGCGACGAGGTGTGGCTGGACCGCTCATTCGACAACGGCCGCACGTGGTCGTCCGGTTCGAAGCTGGGCGACACGACCGTGCCCGCGGGCTACGGCGGCTGGCGCACGCTGATGTACAACGTCGACGACTGGAACAACCTGGGCGTCGGCCTGGTGCGCGCGTGCGGC
>DASZXM010000732.1:0-1990 GCA_035546415.1 Pseudonocardiaceae bacterium | reverse complement strand
CCGACCCGGAGCTGCCGATGCTGACGCTGGACGACCTCGGCGTGCTGCGGGACGTCGTCGAGGACGGCGACCACGTCACGGTGTCGATCACGCCGACGTACACCGGCTGCCCGGCCATGGACACCATGCGCGACGACCTGGAGCACGCGCTGCTCGCCGCGGGCTACTCGGACGTGGAGATCCGCGTCGTGCTGTCGCCCGCGTGGAGCAGCGACTGGATCTCCCCGCGCGGCCGGCAGGCGCTGGCCGACGCCGGCATTTCCCCGCCCGGCCGGGCGCCCGCCGGGCCGGTGAGTCTCGGGTTTCCCTTGTCGCGCGCCGCTTCGCGGCTCGCGTGCCCGCTGTGCGGATCGACCGACACCGTGGAGACCTCCCGGTTCGGCGCGACGGCCTGCCGCGCGCTGTGGCGGTGCCGCGCCTGCGCGGAGCCCTTCGAGCACGTCAAGGAGATCTGAGGTGGCCACCAGCTTCCACCCGTTGGCCGTCGCCGACGTGACCCGGCTGTGCGACGACGCGGTCGCCGTCACCTTCGACGTGCCCGCCGACCTGGCCGACGCCTACGCGTTCCGCGCCGGTCAGTCGCTCACCCTGCGCCGGTTCGTCGACGGCCGCGAGGAACGCCGCTCGTACTCGATCTGCGCCCCGGAGGGCGCGGCGCCGCGGATCGGCGTGCGCGAGGTGCCGGACGGCCTGTTCTCCCCGTGGCTGGTGCGCGACCTGCGCCCCGGCGACGAGATCGACGTGGCCACCCCGGCCGGCACGTTCACCCCGGACGTCACCACGGCCGGCACGCACGTCCTGGTCGCGGCGGGTTCGGGCATCACGCCGGTGCTGTCGATCGCCGCGTCCCTGCTGCGCAACCCGGACACGCACGTGACCCTGCTGTACGGCAACCGCCGCACCGACACGGTGATGTTCGCCGACGAGCTGGCCGACCTGAAGGACCGCCACCCGACCCGGCTCAACCTGGTGCACGTCCTGTCCCGGGAGCCGCGCGAGGCGGAGATCTTCACCGGCCGGCTGGACGCCGCGAAACTCACGGCGCTGCTCGCGCTCGTCCCGCCACACGTGGACCACTGGTGGCTGTGCGGGCCGTTCGGCATGGTGACCGGCGCGCGCGCCCTGCTGCTGGAGCGCGGCGTCGCCGCCGACCGCATCCACCGCGAACTGTTCTATGTGGACGACGTGCCGCCGGAGCCGGTCCGGCACGTGGACGCGGTGGCCGACGGTGAGACGAGCGACGTGACGATCGTGCTCGACGGCCGGTCCACCACGGTCGCCCTGCCCAGGGACACGCCGGTGCTGGACGGTGCCCAGCGGGTGCGTCCGGACCTGCCGTTCGCCTGCAAGGGCGGGGTGTGCGGCACGTGCCGGGCCAAGCTCACCGACGGCAAGGTCGACATGCGGCGCAACTTCGCCCTGGAACCGGCCGAGCTGGCCGCCGGCTTCGTGCTGACGTGCCAGTCGCTGCCGGTGTCCGACACGCTGACCGTCGACTACGACGCCTGAGCGCTGTCAGGAGCTCTGTAGCAGCGCCAGCGCGTGCTCGGCGGTCGGGCACCCGGCCGTGGCCAGTTCCAGGTTCGCCAGTGACGCGGCGTGCACATCGGGCGCGGCCGCGGCCACGCAGTCGCTGACCGTGTAGACGGTGAAGCCGAGGTCGGTGCCGTGCCGCGCGGTCTGCTCGACGGTCAGGTTCGTGGCCACGCCGGTGACGAACAGCGTGTCGATGCCCCGCTCGGCCAGCCAGCCGGCCAGGTCGTTGCCGGCCAGGCCGGACAGCTTCTGGTTGTCCACGACGTGGTCGGCGTCGATCCCGTCGATCAGGGCGGCGCCGGGGGAGTCGGGGCGGAACACCTCCTGGGCGTCGCCGACGGCCCGCATGAAGTTCGTGTTGCGGACCAGGCCGCCCTCGCCCGCCGGCACGGTGAACCGGGTGCACACGACCGGGAGACCGGCGGCCCGGGCGGCGTCGTGGAACCGGACGGCG
>DASZXM010000731.1:0-8819 GCA_035546415.1 Pseudonocardiaceae bacterium | reverse complement strand
CGAGCGAGTTCCAGGATCGGGTCCATTTCGTCCCTGGGTACACCGCAGCTGGCGAGGTAGATCGCGACGTCGGTGTCCGAGATGAGGCGGATTCCGTTCTCCACCCGGGAAATCTGAGTCGCCGACCAGCCGAGCCGTTCGGAGAGCACCTGGCCGGTGTAGCCCGCCTTCAGCCGTCGCCTGCGCAGTTCCGCGCCCAGTTCCCGGCCGCGCGCCGTCACCTTGTCCTCAGCCACCGCCCCAAGCTACGCATTGCGAACCCCGCAATCAGGGCAACCAGCGATCATCCCGCGCCGTAGACCGGATCAGGTGACGGCGCATCGGCCAACAGCGTGGTAACGACCGGGCCGAGTTCAGCGGGCTGCCACCGCGCTCCCTTGTCGTGCACCGCGCCGTGCCGCCAACCGTCGGCAACCGAGACCTTTCCGCCCTCGACCTCGAAGATCCGGCCGGTCACGTCCTTGGACTCCGCGCTGCCCAGCCACACCACCAGCGGGGAGACGTTGTCCGGTGACATGGCGTCGAAACCGTCGTCTTCCGGTGCCGCCATCATCGTCGCGAAGACCTGTTCGGTCATGCGGGTCCGGGCGGCCGGTGCGATCGCGTTGACGGTGATGCCGTAGCGCGCCAGTTCGGCGGCCGCGACGATCGTCAGGCCGGCGATCCCGGCCTTGGCCGCCACGTAGTTGGACTGGCCGACGCTGCCCAGCAGCCCCGCACCGGACGTCGTGTTGATGACGCGCGCGTCGACGTGGGCGCCGGACTTGGCCTGGTCACGCCAATACGATGCCGCGTGCCGCAGCGGCGCGAAATGGCCCTTGAGGTGGACGCGCACCACCGCGTCCCACTCGTCCTCAGAGAGGTTGACCAGCATCCGGTCGCGGACGAAACCGGCGTTGTTGACCAGGACGTCCAGGCGGCCGAACGCGTCCAGGGCCGTCGCGATCAGGCGCTGGGCGCCGGACCAGTCGGCGACGTCGTCGGCGTTGGCCACTCCCCCGATCTGGTCGGCGACCTGCTGGGCGAGGTCGATGTCGACGTCGTTCACCACGACCCGCGCGCCTTCCACCGCGAACGCCAGCGCGTGTGACCGGCCGATGCCGCGTGCCGCGCCCGTCACGACGACGACACGGCCCTCGCACAGCCCGGTCACGCGCCACCGCCGTGCACGGTGAGGGTCGCGCCGGTGACGTAGGACGCCATCGGTGACGCCAGGAACAACGCACACATACCGATCTCCTCGGGTTCGGCCAGTCTGCCCAGCGGCACCGTTCGCACCGTCCGTTCGTCGTACTGCCAGTCGGCCGAGTCGGTGCGCACCATGCCGACGGCCATCGCGTTGACCCGCACCTTCGGCGCCCACTCGACGGCCAGCGTCGACGTGATGTTGTGCAGGCCGGCCTTTGCCGCGCCGTAGGCCGCCGTGCCCGGTGACGGGCGCACGCCGCTGACGCTGCCGACCATCACGATCGAGCCACCCTCGGTCTGGGCCTGCATGACGGTGTTCGCGGCCTGGGACACCAGCAGCGGTGCCAGCAGGTTGAGTTCGACGATCGCGCGGTGGAAGTTCGGGGACGCGTCGGCCGCCGGCGCGTAGGGCGAGCCGCCCGCGTTGTTGACGACCACGTCCAGCCGGCCGTGCCGGTCGAGGATCGTGGCGATCAGGCGGTCCACGTCCCCGGGCCGGCGGACGTCCGCCCGCACGAAATCCGGGTCATCGGACTCGTGTCGGGCGCACGTCACCACCTGAGCGCCTGCCCGTCGGAAGACCTGCGTGATTCCCGCTCCGACACCCCGCACACCGCCCGTGACCAGCACGACAGCACCGGCCAGGCCGATCGCGGGGCTTTCCGGAGCGCCAGGCACCCTGGTAAGTTACCAAGCAATCGCTAGGTTTGGAAGAAGGGTCCATGGGCATCGGAACCGACCGCGCCGACCCCGGCGTCACCGTGGTCACCCTCGACTTTCCGCCGGTCAACGCCGTGCCGGTGCAGGGGTGGTTCGACCTGGCCGACGCCGTGCTGGCGGCCGGCCGCGACCCGTCGACCCACGTCGTCGTGCTGCGGGCGGAGGGCCGGGGCTTCTGCGCCGGCGTCGACATCAAGGAACTCCAGCGGACCGACGGGTACCAGGCGCTGGTCGACGTCAACCGCGGCTGCGCCGCCGCGTTCGGCGCCGTGTACGACTGCGCCGTACCGGTCGTCGCCGCCGTGCACGGGTTCTGCCTGGGCGGCGGGGTGGGGCTGGTGGGCAACGCGGATATCGTGATCGCGGCCGACGACGCCCGTTTCGGACTGCCCGAAGTGGACAGAGGAGCGCTCGGCGCCGCCACGCACCTGGCCCGGCTGGTCCCCCAGCACCTGATGCGCGCGCTGTACTACACGGCCCGGTCGATCGACGCGCAGACGTTGCGGCACCACGGTTCCGTCTACGACGTGGTGACCCGTGACCGGCTCGACGCGGCGGCCCTGGAACTGGCGAACGAGATCGCGGCCAAGGACACCCGGGTGATCCGGCGGGCCAAGGAGGCGATCAACGGCATCGACCCGCAGCAGGTGCACCGCAGCTACCGGTTCGAGCAGGGCTTCACGTTCGAGTTGAACCTGACCGGCGTCTCCGACCAGGCGCGGCAGGCGTTCCTGGACGGCAGGGGATGACACGGCAGGGATGACACGGCAGGGGATGACGTTGCGCGACAAGCGAATGACCGCCGACGAGGTGGTGGCCGAACTGTCCGACGGGATGCGGATCGGCATCGGCGGCTGGGGTTCCCGGCGCAAGCCGATGGCGCTGGTCAGAGCGATTCTGCGGTCCCCGCTGCGCGACCTGGACGTGGTGTCCTACGGCGGTCCGGACGTGGGCCTGCTGGCGTCGGCGGGCAAGGTGCGGTCGGTGACGTTCGGGTTCGTCACGCTCGACTCGATCCCGTACGACCCGTGGTTCCGGCGGGTCCGGGAGACCGGGCAGATCGGCGTGCGGGAGTGGGACGAGGGGATGTTCCAGACCGGCCTGCGGGCGGCGGCGCACCGACTGCCGTTCCTGCCGACGCGGGCCGGGCTGGGTTCGGACGTGGTCCGGTACGACCCGTCGCTGCGCACGGTCACCTCGCCCTACGCCGACGGCGAGGAACTGCTGGCCGTGCCCGCGCTGGAGCTGGACGCCGCGCTGATCCACCTGAACCGGGCCGACCGGCACGGCAACGCGCAGTACCTGGGCCCGGACCCGTACTTCGACGACCTGTTCTGCCTGGCGGCCACGCGCCGGTACGTGTCGTGCGAGCAGATCGTGGACGGGTTCGACGGGCCGGTGCAGTCGTTGCTGTGCAACCGGATGATGGTCGACGGGGTCGTGGCGACGCCGCGCGGGGCGCACTTCACCAGCTGTGTGCCCGACTACGGGCGGGACGAGGCGTTCCAGAAGGCGTACGCGGACGCGGCGGCCGACCTGGACGCGTGGCCCGGGTTCGTGGACCGGTACCTGTCCGGTGACGAGGCCGGCTACCAGCTGGCGGTGGCGTCGTGAGCCGGGCCGACGTGTGCGTCGTGGCGTGCGCGGAGCTGTTCCGCGGCGCAGGGGAGATCCTGGCCAGCCCGATGGGGTTCGTGCCGGCGCTGGGCGCGCGGCTGGCCCGGTCGACGTTCGCACCGGACCTGCTGCTGAGTGACGGTGAGGCATACCTGCTGGCACCGGACCGGGCGGTCGAGGGGTGGCTGCCGTTCCGGCAGGTGTTCGACGTGGTGGCGTCCGGGCGGCGGCACGTCGTGATGGGCGCCAACCAGGTCGACCGGTACGGCAACCAGAACATTTCCGCGATCGGCCCGCACGAGCGCCCGAAACGCCAGCTGCTCGGGGTGCGCGGCGCGCCGGGGAACACGGTGAACCACCGCACCAGCTACTGGGTGCCCCGACATTCACCCCGGGTGTTCGTGCCGGCCGTGGACGTGGTGTCCGGTGTTGGCTACGACCGGGCGAAGGGCATGCCGTTCCACGACGTGTACCGGGTGGTGACGAACCTGGCGGTGCTGGACTTCGGCACGCCGGACGGGTCGATGCGGCTGGTGTCGGTGCATCCGGGCGTGACCGTGGACGAGGTGTGCGAGCGAACCGGGTTCCCGCTGGTGGTCGACGACGTGGTGCCGACGCGGGAGCCGACCGGCGACGAGCGTCGGTTGCTCGCCGAGCTGGACCCGAACGGCCTGCGGGACAAGGAGGTCCCCGGATGAGGACAGCGTTGACCGAGCTCGTCGGTGTACGGCATCCGGTCGTGCAGACCGGGATGGGCTGGGTCGCCGGTCCCCGGCTGGTCGCGGCGACGGCGGCAGCGGGCGGGCTGGGGATACTGGCGTCGGCGACGATGACGTTCGACGAACTGGTCAAGGCGATCGCCGAGACGAAGGCCCGCACGGCCGAACCGTTCGGGGTGAACCTGCGGGCCGACGCGGCGGACGCCGAGCAGCGCGTCGACCTGCTGATCCGCGAGGGCGTGCGGGTGGCGTCGTTCGCGCTGGCCCCGCGCGAGGAGCTGATCGCCCGGCTGAAGGACGCCGGGGTCGTCGTGATCCCGTCGATCGGCGCGGCCCGGCACGCGGTGAAGGTCGCGTCGTGGGGCGCGGACGCGGTGATCGTGCAGGGTGGCGAGGGTGGCGGGCACACCGGTGGCGTGGCGACGACACTGCTGCTGCCGTCGGTCCTGGACGCCGTGGACATCCCGGTGATCGCGGCCGGCGGGTTCTTCGACGGGCGGGGCCTGGCGGCCGCGCTGGCGTACGGCGCGGCCGGTGTCGCGATGGGCACCCGGTTCCTGCTCACCCGGGAGAGCACGGTGCCGGACGCGGTCAAGCGGCAGTACCTGGAACGCGGCCTGGACGGCACGGTCGTGACACGGCGGGTGGACGGCATGCCGCACCGGGTGCTGCGCACCGAACTGGTGGACCGCCTGGAGCGCTCCGGGCGGTGGCGTGGGCTGGCCACCGCTCTGCTGAACGCGAACAGGTTCCGGGCGCTGACCGGCCTGTCGTGGCCGGCGATGGTGCGCGAGGGCCTGCGCATGCGGCACGGCAACGAGCTGAGCTGGGCGCAGGTGATCATGGCGGCGAACACGCCGATGCTGCTCCGGGCCGGTCTGGTCGACGGAAACGCGACCGCGGGCGTGCTGGCGTCGGGTCAGGTCGTCGGCGTGCTCAGCGACCTGCCGTCGTGCGAGGAGCTGATCAGCGGCATGGTGGCCGACGCGTCGGCGATCCTGAATCGCCTCGCGACGGCGGTGGCCGCGCCGTAGGCTGCCCGGATGTTCACTCCGGACTACCCGGTCGAACTGGACCGGGTGCTGTTGCGCCGCTACACCATGGACGACGTCGACGCGCTGTATTCGATCCAGTCACGGGAGGACGTCGTCCGGTACCTGTACGACCCGCCGCGCACCCGGGAGCAGGTGCGTGAGCTGACAGCACAGCGGGTCGGGTCGTACCGGTTCGACGACCGGAGCGACCGGCTGTCGCTGGTCGTCGAACTGCGCGAAACCGGCGCGCTCATCGGCACGGCGACACTGCACTGGACCAGCAGGCAGCACAGTCAGGGCGAACTGGGCTACGTCCTGCACCCCGACCACCACGGCAAGGGCTACGCCACGGAGGTCACGCGTGAACTGCTGCGCATGGGCTTCGAGGACGCCGGCATGCACCGGATCTGCGGGCGGTGCGACGGGCGGAACATCGCGTCGGCGCGGGTGATGGAGAAGGCCGGGATGCGGCGGGAGGCCCACCTGCGGGAGAACGAGTTCGTCAAGGGCGAGTGGACCGACGAGCTGATCTACGCGCTGTTGGCCGACGAATGGCGGTGACCGATTCCTCTGCGCGGCGACGCCGGTCTACCTGTCATGACCGATGACGACGCAGGGCCGTGGCGGGTGGAGGCGTAGCCAATGACATCGTTCGACTCCGCCACGGCGCCGTACCGGCGCGAACTGCTGGCACTCTGCTACCGGATGCTGGGCGCGCCCGACGAGGCCGAGGACGTCGTGCAGGAGACGTACCTGCGGGCGTGGCGCGGGTGGTCGGGGTTCGAGGGCAGGTCGTCGGTGCGGTCGTGGCTGTACCGGATCGCGACGAACGCCTGCCTGACGGCGTTGGAGCGCCGCGGCCGACGGCCACTGCCGTCCGGCCTCGCCGGTCCCAGTGCGCTGACCGAACCCGTCGAGACGGACGGCGTCCTGTGGCTACAGCCGTTCGTGACGGACCCGGCGGATGTGGTGACGTCCCGGGAAAGCCTGCGGTTGGCGTTGATCGCGAGCCTGCAGTACCTGCCCCCGCGGCAGCGCGCGGTGCTGATCCTGCGCGAGGTGCTGGACTTCCCGGCGGCGGAGGTGGCGGCGATGCTGGACACGACGGTGGCGGCGATCAAGAGCTCCCTGCAACGCGCGCGGGCGACGCTGGGCTCCATGCCCACGACGGACCTGCTGGAACCGGACGACCCGGCGGCCCAGGAACTGCTGGACCAGTACGTGGCGGCGTTCGAGAACTCGGACACGGAACTGCTGGAACGCGCACTGCGCAAGGACGCGGCGCTGGAAATGGTCGGCTCGTCGACATGGTTCAGCGGAAACGAGACATGCCTGGCCTACATCGCCCAGGTGATCGGCACGGCGGGCGACTGGCGCATGCGGCGGATCGTGGCCAACGGCCAACCAGCGGTGGTGACGCACTACCGGGGCGAACTGTGGGGAGTGGCGGTCCTGTCGATCGCGGCCGACGGCATCAGCCGGATCGTGGTGTGGTCGACACAGCACCTGGCACTGCGGGTGGCCGACGCCGCGCGGCGCGCGGATGTCGACCCGGACGACCTGGACGCCCCCGGGCACAACGACTTCCCGCCCTGACAGCCCGCGGCCGCTCACCTGCGGGTCGCCACGGCATTCGGTGTCTCGTGGCCGCGAAGGCACGCGACGGCGCGTCAGCCCAGGCGTTCGATGATCGTCACGTTGGACTGGCCGCCGCCTTCGCACATCGTCTGCAGGCCGTAGCGGCCGCCCGTGCGCTCCAGTTCGTGCAGCAGCGTGGTGAACAGTTTCGTGCCCGTCGCGCCTATCGGGTGGCCCAGGGCTATCGCGCCGCCGTTGACATTGACGCGGTCCAGGTCGACCTTCAGCTCCTTCGCCCACGCCAGCACGACCGACGCGAACGCCTCGTTGACCTCGAACAGGTCGATGTCCTCGATCATCAGGCCGGAGCGGGACCGTGCGTGGCGGGTGGCGCGGATCGGGGCCGTCAGCATGTACACCGGGTCGGCGCCCCGGGCGGACAGGTGGTGGACGCGGGCCCTCGGGGTGAGTCGGTGTTCGGCCACCGCGTGTTCCGACGCCACCAGGACCGCGCTCGCGCCGTCCGAGATCTGGCTGGCCAGGGCGGCCGTCGTCGACCCGCCCTCGCGCAGCGGCTTCAGGCCGGCCATCTTCTCCAGCGACGTGTCGCGGCGCGGGCCCTCGTCGGACTCCAGGCCGGCCACCGGCACCAACTCGCGCACGAAGCGGCCCGACTCGGTCGCCGCGATCGCCCGCTGGTGGCTGGACAGCGCGAACTCCTCCAGTTCCGCGCGTGCCAGGCCCCACCGGGTCGCGATCAGGTCCGCCGCGCGGAACTGGTTCAGTTCCTCGTCTCCGTAGCGGTGTTCCCAGCCGGCCGAGCCGTGCATCGGCTGCGGGAAGCCGTACTGCTCCCCTGCCAGCATCGCCGCCGAGATCGGAATCTGGCTCATGTTCTGCACGCCGCCCGCCACGACGAAATCCGCCGTGCCGCTCATCACCGCCTGCGCGGCGAAGTGCAGTGCCTGTTGGCTGGAGCCGCACTGGCGGTCCACCGTCACGCCGGGCACCGACTCCGGGAAGCCCGCCACCAGCCACGCCGTGCGCGCGATGTCGCCCGCCTGCGGGCCGATCGTGTCCACACAGCCGAAGATCACGTCGTCGACCTCGTCCGGGTCGACCTCGGGCACCCGGTCGAGCAGTGCCCGGATCACGTGTCCGCCCAGGTCGGCCGGGTGGGTGCCGGACAGCGCGCCGCCACGCCTGCCGACCGGTGTGCGTACCGCCTCGATGATGTACGCCTGGGACACGGTCTCACTCCTTCGCTGCGATGCCGTCGAGCAGGATGGCGAGGTACTGGTCGGCGACCTCCCGCGCGGACAGCGTCCCGCCCGGCCGGTACCAGCGGACCGCGACCCACACCGTGTCCCTGATGAACCGGTACACGACCTCCACGTCCAGGCCGGTGCGGAACTCGCCGTCCTTCACGCCCTGTTCCAGCAGTCCGATCCAGAGCTTGCGGAACTCCACATTCCGGTCGGCGAGGTAGCCGAAGCGGTCGAACTGGGTGAGGTACTTCGACTCGTTCTGGAAGATCGCGACCTCGGCGTGGTGCCGGTCGATGCTCTCGAACGACGCCACCACCATCGCGCGCAGCGTCTCGGCCGGGGGCAGCTGAGCTGCCGCGATCTCCCGGTAACGGCCGAACAGGTCGTCCAGGAAGGCGCGCAGGATCTCGTCCACCATGGACTCCTTCGAGTCGAAATGGTGGTACAGGCTGCCGGACAGGATGCCGGCCGCGTCAGCGATGTCACGGACCGTCGTGGACACGAAACCGCGCTCCGCGAACATGTTCGCCGCGAGTGCGAGCAGTTCGGCGCGCCGCCTGGAGCCCGAGTCGGCCGCCCGGCGTTGCCGCGGGGTCATCGACACGTACCTTTCTACGGATGTTGGCTGCTCACTGATACCACTTCACCGGTCATGTAGCTCGCGTAATCGCTGGCCAGGAAGACGATCACGTTCG
>DASZXM010000730.1:0-3295 GCA_035546415.1 Pseudonocardiaceae bacterium | reverse complement strand
CGGCCTGCAGTGGGTCGTGGACGGTTACACGCTGGTGTTCGCGTGCCTGCTGCTGTCCGGTGGGTCGCTGGGCGACCGGCTGGGCGCGCGACGCGTGTTCCTGGCCGGCCTGACGCTGTTCACGGTCGCGTCGTGCGCGTGCGGCCTGGCGCCGACGCTGGTGGTCCTCGGCACCGCCCGGGTGGTGCAGGGCGTCGGCGCGGCACTCGTGCTCCCGACGTCGCTGGCGCTGATCCACGCGTCGTACCCGGACCGGGCGTCGCGGGTGCGCGCGATCGGACTGTGGGGCGGGTTCGGCGGCGTCGCGGCCGGGCTGGGGCCCGCGCTCGGCGGACTGCTCACCACCTGGGTGGGCTGGCCGGCGATCTTCTTCGTCAACCTGCCGGTCGGCGTGGCGGCCATCACGCTGACGTTGCGGCACGTGCCGGCGCCGGACGCCGGGCGCCGCTCCGCACTGGACCCCGTCGGGCAAGTGCTGGCCGTGGTGACCGTGGCCGCGCTGGCCTACGGCCTGATCGAGCGCTCGCCGGTGGCGTTCGCCGTGGCCGCGGCGGGCGGGATCGCGTTCGTCGCGGCGGAACGCCGGCACCGCGACCCGATGCTGCCGCCCGCGCTGTTCGGCAACCGCGAGTTCAGCGGCGCGATCGTCGTCGGCGCGTGCATCAACATCGGCTTCTACGGCCAGTTGTTCCTGCTGACACTGCTGCTGCAGCAGGTCCGGCACTTCGCTCCCCTGCTGGCCGGCCTGGCGTTGCTGCCGATGCCGGCGATCACGTCGGTCGCGTCGCTGGTCGCCGGCCGGCACAACGCCCGCCACGGCGCGCGGCGTGTGATGGCGACCGGCCTGACCGTCGGCGCGCTCGGCCTGTTCGGGATGACGCTGGCCGCGTCCGCCCCGTACCCGGTGCTGGTCGTGGCCATGCTGGCGCTCGGCTTCGGCACCGGCTACACCATGCCGGCCGCCACCGCCGCGGCGATCGAGGCGGCACCCGCCACGCAGGCGGGCACGGCCTCCGGCGCGTTCAACGCGAGCCGGCAGTTGGGCAGCACCCTCGGCGTGGCCGTGTTCGGGGCCCTGGTCGGCGTGGCGGGCGGACTGCCGGCCGCGTACCGGATGAGCGCGGTCGTCGGCTGCCTGGTGTTCGCGGGCGCCGCGGTGGTGGCGCTGTGCACCGTCCCGGCACGGAATATCCGCGCCACCGAGCCCGTTCACCAACATAGTTGAACAAGCAACTATCTGGGACACGGTGAGCAGCATGCAGTTCGGGATCTTCACGGTCGGCGACGTGACCACGGACCCGACCACAGGCGTGACGCCGACCGAGCACGAGCGGATCAAGAACATGATCCGGATCGCGCTGAAGGCCGAGGAGGTCGGCCTGGACGTCTTCGCGACCGGCGAGCACCACAACCCGCCGTTCGTGCCGTCGTCACCGACCACCCTGCTCGGCTACGTCGCGGCCAGGACCGACAAGCTGATCCTGTCGACGTCCACCACACTCATCACGACGAACGACCCGGTCAAGATCGCCGAGGACTTCGCGATGCTCCAGCACCTGGCCGACGGCCGCGTCGACCTCATGCTGGGCCGCGGCAACACCGGCCCGGTCTACCCGTGGTTCGGCAAGGACATCCGCGACGGCATCCGCCTGGCCGTCGAGAACTACGCCCTGCTGCGCCGGCTGTGGCGCGAGGACGTCGTCGACTGGCAGGGCACCTTCCGCACGCCGCTGCAGGGCTTCACGGCCACGCCACGGCCGCTGGACGGTGTCGCGCCGTTCGTGTGGCACGGATCGATCCGCAGCCCGGAGATCGCCGAGCAGGCCGCGTACTACGGTGACGGCTTCTTCGCCAACAACATCTTCTGGCCCAAGACGCACTTCCAGCGGCTGATCGAGCTGTACCGGGAGCGCTTCGCGCACTATGGGCACGGCACGCCGGAGCAGGCGTACGTCGGCCTGGGCGGCCAGGTGTTCATGCGGCGCAACTCGCAGGACGCGGTGCGCGAGTTCCGGCCCTACTTCGACAACGCGCCCGTCTACGGGCACGGTCCGTCGCTGGAGGAGTTCACCGACCAGACCCCGCTCACGGTGGGCAGCCCGCAGGAGGTCATCGACAAGACGCTGGCGTTCCGCGAGTCGTTCGGCGACTACCAGCGGCAGCTGTTCCTGATGGACCACGCGGGACTGCCGCTGAAGACCGTGCTGGAGCAGCTGGACCTGCTCGGCGAGGAGGTCGTTCCGGTGTTGCGCAAGGAATTCACGTCCCGCCGGGCCGAGGGCGTCGCGGAAGCGCCGACGCACGCGGCACTGGTGGAGCGGCAGCGGTTGGCCACGGCCGGAAAGCGGTGAACCATGGAAACACTGAAGCTGACAGCGGTGTCGGCCGGGCTGAGCCAGCCGTCGTCGACCCGGCTGCTGGCCGACCGGCTGGTGACGGCCGTCCGGTCCGGCCTGGCTGACCGGCAGGTCGAGGTGACCGTCGTCGAACTGCGCGAGCTGGCCGTCGACATCGCGAACAACATGGTGACCGGCTTCCCCGGCCCGGCGCTGGCCGACGCGATCGACCAGGTGGCCAACGCCGACGGCCTGATCGTCGTGACGCCGATCTTCACCGCCTCCTACAGCGGGCTGTTCAAGTCGTTCTTCGACGTGCTGGACAACGACCTGCTGGTCGGCAAGCCGGTCCTGATCGCCGCCACCGGCGGCACGGCCCGCCACTCGCTGGCCCTGGAGCACGCGCTGCGGCCGCTGTTCGCGTACCTGCGGGCGATCGTGGTGCCCACGGCGGTGTACGCGGCGTCGGAGGACTGGGGCGCCGCCGGGCTGGCCGAGCGCATCGACCGGGCCGCGGGTGAACTCGCCGGCCTGCTGGCCGGCCGTCCGGCCCGGACCCGGCAGGACGCGGTGACGCCGTTCGCGGAACAGTTGGCCGCGCTGGGCGTGCGCCCGGCGTAACGTCGGGCCGTGCGCACCACGCTGGCGACCGGTGACGGGTTCGTCGTGTCCCGGGTGACCACGCGGGCGCGGACGACGGCCTGGTCGGACCCGGAACTGCCCGGCGGACACCAGGTGATGTTCGTCCGGCGCGGCGTCTTCCGGGCCCGGATCGGCGGCAGGCGGCTGACCGCCGACCCGACGGTCGCCTACCTGGGCGGTCCCGAGGACGAACAGAGCATCGCGCACCAGCCGGGCGCCACGGACGTCTGCACGGCGCTGGTGCTGTCGGCCGACCTGATGGCCGAGCACCCGGCCGTGGCCGGCGGGGTGCCGGTCGACGGCCGGGTCGCCGTGGC
>DASZXM010000729.1:0-7622 GCA_035546415.1 Pseudonocardiaceae bacterium | reverse complement strand
CCCGCCGGTGGTCACTCCGTGAACGGCGTGCCCGTTTCCAGCAACGTCTTCAGGTCGGACAGGATCATGCTCCAGCCGCCGCCCGCCTCCTCGACCTCGCCGCCGACCTGGGCCGCCGTGATCGGCGCGCCCTCGACGTCGTGGACCAGCGTCAGCCGCGTGAGGCCGGGCGGGTTCTCCGTCAGTTCCCACGTCAGCCGTGTGAAGCCTTCCGCCGTCATCTCCGGGCTGAACAGGGCGCGCCACGTCTGCACCAGCCGGTGGGGCGGGTCGGACTCGACGACCTCGCCGTCGATGATGATCTCCGGAGCGTCGAAGCCCAGCATTTCCTTGCTGGCCAGGGTGCGGTAGGCACCGCCGGGGCGCAGTTCGTACTCGGCGCGGCACCGGTAGCCGTACCTGCCGTTCCACTCCGGATCGGTGATCGCGTCCCACACCTGTTGGGCGGACGCCTTGATGTACACGCGGTGGACCTGCACGGTCGTCGCGGTCGCCTGCTGGCTCATGGTTCCTCCAGGTCTCGTTTGAGGTCGGTCAGGGCGCTGACCTGACCCGCCGTGAACTTGTCGATCCACCTGTCGTGGATCTGCCGGATCGGCACGGGGTTGAGGAAGTGCAGCTTCTCCCGCCCGGACCGGCGCGTGACGACCAGATTCGCGTCCTCCAGGACGCGGAGGTGTTTCATCACGCCGAATCTGCTCATCGTCTCCAGTTCGGACTCCAACTCGGTCAGCGTGCGGCCGTCACGCAGGAAGAGCAGGTCGAGCAGGAACCGACGGGTCGGATCGGCGAGCGCCTTGAACACGAGGTCGTCGTCGCTCACCGCCGCAGATTATGTGACCAAAAGGTCACATGTCAAGGAGTGGTACGCGCCACGTGCCCTCCGATGCCGCCCACTCACCGACGGTGGTTCGATCGATGGTGAGGCGTAGGGCCGCAGGCGCACCCGCGTCCGGCCGGAAGGGGTGTTCAGGCATGGTCAGGTTCGGTTACAAGGCGTCCGCCGAGCAGTTCGCACCGGCCGAGTTGCTCCGCTACTCGGTGCTCGCCGAGGAGAACGGCTTCGACTCGGTGTTCGTCAGTGATCACCTGCAACCGTGGCGGCACGACGGCGGGCACGCACCGGCCGCGCTGCCCTGGCTGGGCACGCTGGGCGCGTCGACCGAACGCGTCATCATCGGCACGAGCGTGCTGACGCCGACGTTCCGCTACCACCCGGCCGTCGTCGCGCAAGCGTTTGCCACGCTGGGCTGCCTGTTCCCGGGCCGGGTCGTGCTGGGCATCGGTTCCGGCGAGTCGATGAACGAGGCGCCGCTGGGCGTCGACTGGCCGGAGCCGAAGGTGCGGTTCGCGCGGTTCAAGGAGGCCATCGACCTGATCCGCACACTGTGGACCGAGGAGCGGGTCACCTACCAGGGCGAGTACTTCAGCACCGACAAGGCCACCATCTACGACCGCCCGGAGCAGCCGGTCCCGCTGTACATCGCGGGTTCGGGCCCGGCGGCGACCCGGTTGGCCGGCAGGCGCGGCGACGGCTTCATCACCACCAGCGGCAAGGCGCCGTCGCTGTACACCGACACCCTGCTGCCGGCCGTGCGCACCGGCGTCGAGCAGTCCGGTCGCACGCTCACCGACCTCGACCTGATGATCGAGGTCAAGGTCTCGTTCGACCCGGACAAGGAGCGCGCGCTCGCCGACACGCACTTCTGGGGCGCGCTGGCGCTCACGCCGGAGGAGAAGTCCGACGTCGAGGACCCGATCGAGATGCAGCGGCTGGCCGACGCCCTGCCGGTGGAACGGTCGTCCAGCCGGTTCATCGTGTCGTCCGACCCGGACGAGCACGTCGCGGCGATCGCCCGTTACCTGGAGCTGGGCTTCACGCACCTGGTGTTCCACGCGCCGGGCCCGGACCAGGAGCGGTTCCTGAAGCTGTACGGCGAGCAGATCCTGCCGCGCCTGCGCAAGCTGGCCGCCTGAACTAGTCGGGCAGCCCGACGAGATCGGCGAGGTGTTCGACCCCGGCGGCGAAGAACTCGTCGCTGGGGTCGACACTGCCGACGAGTTGGCCGAACAGCTCGAAACTCACCATCCCGAACAGCTGTGTCCACGCCAGCAGCGCGTTGACCACGACGGACGGCGGCAGTTCCGGGGCGACCACCGCGCCGACCGCCTTCGCCTGGTCGGCGAGCAGGGGCGTGAGCGGTCGCCGTTCGGCCGGCGGTGACAGCACGCCCCGCTCGATCGCGTCCCGCACCACGCCGACCAGCAGCAGCGGCACCCGGATCGCCGGGGTGATCGTGTCCTGCGGCGCCCGGTAGCCCGACACCGGGGAGCCGTAGAGCAGCGCGTACTCGTGCCGGTGCGCCCGGGCCCAGTCCCGCACGGCGTGGCAGCCCGCCCGCCACCGCTCGCGCAGCCCGGACTCCCGTGCCGCCGCCTGTTCCGCGGCGTCGCCGAGCGCGTTGTACGCGTCGATGATCAGGGCCGTCAGCAGGTCGTCGCGGCTGGGGAAGTACCGGTACAGCGCCGAGGACACCATGCCCAACTCGCGCGCCACGGCACGCAGCGACAGCGCGTCCGCGCTCGACGACTCCAGCTGGCGGCGTGCCTCGTCCTTGATCTCCAGGGTCAGTTCGGCCCTGGCGCGTTCCCGTGCGGTCCGTCCGGCGTTCATGCGGAGCAGTCTGTCACCGATTGGATCGCTGTTCAACTTCGAGAGCAGTGCTCTTGACACGAGGTGACGAATGGTGTCTACTGATCTCAAGCGAGAGCACCGCTCTCCCCAATCGTTCGAGGAGACCAGCGATGAACGACACCGAGCGCTACGTCAAGCCGAAGCAGACCACCACCGTCTTCAACGAGATCGTCGCGCGGCTGACCACACTGGGCATCAGCGTGTGGGGTTCGCGGGTGCTGTCGGTGCGCGGCCGGCGCAGCGGCGAGATGCGCAGCGTCCCCGTCAACCTGCTGACCCTGGACGGCACGCGCTACCTGGTCGCGCCGCGCGGACACACCCAGTGGGTGAAGAACCTGCGGGCGGCGGGCGAGGGCGAACTGCGGGTGGGCAGGCGGGTGGAACGGTTCGTCCCGACCGAGCTGGCCGACGACGACAAGCCCGCCGTGCTGCGCGGCTACCTGCGCCGCTGGAAGTTCGAGGTCGGCGTGTTCTTCGACGGCGTGGACGCGAAGGCCAGCGACGAGAAGCTGCGCGAGATCGCCCCCGGCTACCCGATCTTCCGTATCCGGACGGCCGACTGACAGGCACGCGCGCCGAGCCACCGGGCCGGCGCGCGAGCCCGTCGGATCAGGCCCGGTGCGGGTTGATCGCGACCACCGCTTCGCTGGTGGCCAGGAAGAACGTCAGCGTCTCCTCCAGGTACAGCCGCACCCCGGTGGCCGTGTGCGACAGGTAGCCGATCGACACGTCCCGTCCCAGGTGCAGGTCGAAGTCGCCGCCGCGGGTGGTGAGCACGAACGCACCGCTGATCGCCGGCGCCCACACGATCTCACCGCTGACCAGCCGCTGGATGTGTTCCAGCACCGGGTAACCATGGTCGCGCGTCTCGCTCACCAGCGTGTACGCGTCCGCGCTCAGCGCCACCGAGTAGGGCCCGTTCACACCCGCCACCCGCAGCAGGCTCAGCGCCTGGGCGATGGCGTCCGGGTAGCCACGCACGTCCTCGGGCAGCTCCATCGGCGGGTTGCTGGTGCCCGACCGCATGCCGTCGATGCCGGCGGCCGGGTAGCCCTCGAACACCATCCGGTCCTCGGCGAACGCCAACTGCCGCGCCGCGTCCTTCACCGGCTGCCAGTCGGAGTCCTGCGCACCGCGCTCGGCGTCGTCGATGGACCCGCGGCCCAACTCGAACGGCACCCGGAACTCCACCACCCGCAGCACGTCGCGCCGCAACGCCTGCACGCCGTCGGCCGGTCCGTCGATCACGGTGGTGTGCCCGGTGCCGATCGAGGCGAACTCCGGGCCGTTGGGACCGTGGACGTCCACCACGCGGCGCGCGGCGAGGTGTCGTTTGATCGTCCTGGCCGCCTCTTCCTCGATCTGGGCCCAGGCGGTCTCCGAGATCGGAGCGAGTTCGCGGTGCAGGTTGTTCATGCCGCTCAGGCCCCTTTCAGGCTGCCGATGCGAAGCGATCCGTCACCGGTCGGCGACGGTGGTACCGGGTCCGCGACCACCGCAGCGGCCGGCACCCGGTCGGCCAGGCTGTCCAGCAGCGGTACGGACGGGGCGAAGAACAGCGATCCGGTCCTCGCCGTGCTGAAGTCCAGGATGCGGTCGTAGTTGCCGGGTGGGTCGCCGATGAACATGTTGGTGAGCATGCGTTCGATCGGTTCCGGCGACTTCGCGTACCCGATGAAGTACGTACCGAACTCGCCGACACCGACCCGCCCGAAGGGCATGTTGTCCCGGACGATGTCGATGTCCTCGCCGTTGTCGTCGGTGATCGACGTGAGCGCGCTGTGCGCGGAGGACGGCTTGACGTCGTCGGCGAGTTCGATATCGGACAGCTTCTGCCGGCCGATGATCCGTTCCTGCTGCTCGGTCGGCAACCGGTTCCAGGCGTCCAGGTCGTGCACGTACTTCTGCACGATCACGTAGCTGCCGCCGTCGAACTCCGGGTCGTCGTCGACGACCGTGGCCGCGATCGCGTCGTCACCGGTCGGGTTCTCGGTGCCGTCGACGAAACCGAGCAGGTCGCGGTTGTCGAAGTAGCGGAAGCCGTGCACCTCGGCAACGACCGAACACGAACCGGCCAGTCGCGCGGTGATCTGGCTGGCCAGTTCGAAGCACATGTCCATGCGCGTCGCGCGGATGTGGAACAACAGGTCACCGGGCGTGACGACGGCGTGCCGGTCGGCCGCCTTCAGCTCGCGGAACGGGTGCAGCTCGGCCGGCCGCGGGTCGCCGAACAGCCGGTCCCACGCGTCCGACCCGATACCGACCACACACGACAGCCGCGCGTTCCCGTCCCGGAAGCCGACCGCGCGCAGCAAACCTGACATGTCACCGCACAACTCGCGGGTCGCCCGCTCCGCGTCGGCACCGTCGTCGATGGTGACCACCAGGAAGATCGCGGCGCTGGTCAGCGTCGTCGCCACCGGCTGCGCCTGCGGTCCCGCCGTTCCAGTCACGAGCGGCAACGCTAGCAGGACGGCCCGCCGTACGCAGTGACGACGATCTACCGCAGTGCCAGCGGAAGTGTGAAATGAATCGTCTCGCGCACGATCTCCCGTTCCGCTACGGCCACCGGCCCCAGTCCGGCGAGCACGGCCACCACGTCCTCGGGCAGCCGGGGTGGCGCGGACGCGCCCGCCGTCAGGCCGACGACGCGGACGCCGGCGAGCCACTCCGGCCGGATGTCGGCGGCGTCGTCCACCAGGTGGGCCGCCGTGCCGTCGCGGGACGCGACTTCCACCAGCTGCCGCGAGTTGGACGAGTTGGCCGAACCGACCACCAGCACCAGGTCCGCCTCGGCGGCGATCGCGTGCAGCGCCTGCTGCCGGTTCGTGGTGGCGTAGCAGATGTCGTCGGACGCGGGCCCGCGCAGATCCGGGAACCGGTCACGCAGCGCGCCGACGATCTCGGCGGCCTCGTCGGCGGCGAGCGTCGTCTGCGTCAGGTACGACACGCGCCGCGGGTCGGGTACGTCGACCGTCCGCGCGTCGGCGACCGTCTGTACCAGCACGGTCCGCTCCGGTGCCTCGCCGAGCGTGCCCTCGACCTCCTCGTGGCCCGCGTGCCCGATGAGCAGCACCGTGTCGCCGCGGTCGGCGAACCGGCGGGCCTCGACGTGCACCTTCGTCACCAGCGGGCACGTCGCGTCGACCACGTCCAGGCCGTGGCGTTCCGCTTCGGCGCGGACGGCGGGCGACACGCCGTGCGCCGAGAAGACCACGACCGAGCCGTCGGGCACGTCGGTCAGCTCGTCGACGAACACCGCGCCGCGAGCCTCCAGATCGGACACGACGTGCGTGTTGTGCACGATCTGCTTCCGCACGTACACCGGCCCGCCGCGCCGCGCCAGCAGCCGCTCGACCACCTCGATCGCGCGTTCCACCCCGGCGCAGAACGACCGCGGGGCGGCGAGCAGCACCCGCCGTGGCCGGTCGGCGACCGCGAGGCAGTTGGCCAGTGCGGCCCTCGCGATCCGCTGCGCAGCCGGGTCGGCCGCGAAACCCAGCCCGACCCGCCCGGACGTCCCGCTCAGCACGGCAGCGAACGCACTCGCCGGCCGCGGCACCCGGTCGGCCGGGCCGAGCCACAGCGGACCCCTCCGCACCGGCACACCGCGCCGGCGCAGCTCCCCGACGAACAGTGGCGCCGCCGGGCAGTCGATGGCCGGTAGGCCGGGCCGGTGCAGTTCGTCGGCCACCAGCACCGTGCCGGGCAGCAGCCGGTCGGTGTCGTGGGCGACGAACGTGAGGATGTCGTGCGGTCCGCTGTCGGACATGCCGCTCCTTCAGTGGTCCCTGCTGGTGATCAGCTCCGCGACGGTCATCAGTTGCGCCGCGGCCCTCGGGGCCGGCCGGGCGGCCGTCAGGTGGCCGACCGCCTCGTCGGTGAGGTCGCCCGCCCGGTCCCTGGTCCACGCCCGGCCGCCCGCCTGTTCCACCAGGCTCGCGACGACGACGAGTTCGTCGTGGGACAGCGGGTTGCGCCGGTGGTAGAGCACGGCCAGCTCCTCGGCGGCAGCGGTACCGGACGTCAGCGCGGCCACGACCGGCAGGGACTTCTTGCGGCTGCGCAGGTCCGAGTACACGGGCTTCCCGGTGACGCGCGGGTCGCCCCAGATGCCCAGCAGGTCGTCCACCAGTTGGAACGCCAGTCCGGCCCGCTCACCGAACCGAGCCAGGTGTTCGACCTGGTCGGCGTCACCGCCCCCGAGGACGGCGCCCAGGGCACAGCTGTTGCCCAGCAGGGCCGCCGTCTTCCCCTCGGCCATGCGCAGGCACTCGGCCAGGCTCACGTCGGTGCGCCGTTCGAATGCCGTGTCCTCGCTCTGCCCGCGGATCAGGTCCTGCACGGCGCCGCCGAGCGACCGCATGCAGTCCCGCGCCGCCGGATGGCCGCTGGCGGCCAGGACGTCGAACGCCAGCGTCAGCAGTGCGTCGCCGGCCAGGATCGCCGCCGCCACACCGAACACGTGCCACGCCGTGGGCCGGTGCCGCCGGGTCGCGTCACCGTCCATCACGTCGTCGTGCAGCAGCGAGAAGTTGTGCGCCAACTCCACGGCGACGGCCGCCGGCACGGCGTCGTCGGCGGTGCCGCCCACGGCAACGGCCGACAGCAGCGCCAGCGTGGGCCGCAGGAGCTTGCCGGTTCCGGACGGCGTGGCCCTGCCCCGCTCGTCCCACCACCCGAAGTGGTAGCCGACGACCGTCCGCATCGACCCGGGCAGTGTGTCCACCGCGTCCCGCAACGCGGGCGTCACCAGGTTCCGACTCCAGTCCAGCACCCCGGTCGTCTCCTGCACGGTCACGTCAGCGTCCGATCTCGACGTGCTCCAGGACACCGAACGCGTCCGGCACCAGGATCGCCGTCGAGTAGTACGCCGTGACCAGATAGGAGATGACGGCCTGCTCGTTGATCCCCATGAACCGCACGG
>DASZXM010000728.1:0-4538 GCA_035546415.1 Pseudonocardiaceae bacterium | reverse complement strand
GCCAGATCCGAGCCGCGCAACCCACCCTCGGTGGATCCGGCTGTCCCCATCGGGTCGGCAGAACCACCCGTTGGTGCCGAAAACAGATCCGGTTCATCCCGAGAAGCCGGATTTGGTCGGCTCTGGGTGACCCTGTTATCCACACCATCCACAGGTTTGTCCCCAGAAGTGCTACGGAAGGGCGTGACCTCGTTCACACCGCGTGCCCGATCGGGCGTATCCGCACTGCTCCGTTCGGTTCGATCACCCGGCACGGCGCACCTCCCCACCCGCCACGTCGAAACGGGTGCCGGCCAGCTCGTCCGGCACGTCCTCGGCCACGGCCGCGGTGATGAGCACCTGCTCCGCGCTCGCCGCCACCTTCGCCAGCGCCGCCCGTCGCCTGCGGTCCAGCTCGGCGAACACATCATCGAGCACGAGCACCGGTTCCACGCCGTCGCCACGCAGCAACTCGTAACCACCGAGGCGCAACGCGAGCGCGAACGACCACGACTCGCCGTGGCTGGCATATCCCTTCGCCGGCGCGTCACCGAGCAGCAGTTCCAGCTCGTCGCGGTGCGGCCCGACCAGGCTCACCCCGCGTTCGATCTCCTGCTGCCGGGTCCTGGCCAGCTCGACCAGCAGCCCGGCCTCCAGCGTCTCCCGGTCCGCCCGCTCACCGCCGGGCACACCGTATTCCCGCGGCAGCGACGCGCCGAGCGTGGACCGGTAGCGCACCAGCACCGGCACCGACTCCGGCGCCACCCCGGCATACGCGGCCGCGACGTGCGGCGCGATGTCCGCGACCAGGTCCAACCGACCGGCCAGCAGCTCCGCGCCGTGCCGGGCCAGGTGCCCGTCCCACACGTCCAGCGTGCGGATGTCCCCGGAACCGCCGGCGCGCCGTGCGGCACCCGCGGTCTTCAGCAGCGCGCCGCGCTGTTTGAGCACCCGCTCGTAGTCGGCCCGCACCCCGGCGAACCGGGGATGACGGGCGACCAGCACGTCGTCCAGGAACCGCCGCCGCTCCCCGGGGTCACCCTTCACCAGCGCGAGGTCCTCCGGCGCGAACGACACGGTGCGCAGGATGCCCAGCACGTCCCGGGGCCGGGCGACGGGCGCGCGGTTGACCCGCGCCCGGTTCGCCCGTCCCGGGGTGATCTCCAGATCGATCGTCAGCTCGCGGCCGGCGTTGACCACGGCCGCCCGTACCACGGCCCGCTGCGCGCCGTGCCGGACCAGCGGTGCGTCGGTCGCGACGCGGTGCGAGCCGAGCGTGGCGAGGTAGCCGATCGCCTCGACCAGGTTCGTCTTGCCCTGCCCGTTCGACCCGACGAGCACGTTCGGTCCCGGCTCCAGTGCCAGCTCGGCCTGCTGCCACGACCGGAAGTCAGTGACCTGCAGTTGCCGTACGAACACCGAACACCGGTTCCCCTCAGCCCGCTGGCGGCGACGCGGGGCCTGCCGCGTGCACGGCGTGCCCACCGAACTGGTTGCGCAGCGCCGCGACCGCCTTCATCGTCGGCGAGTCCTCCTGCCGCGAGGCGAACCGCGCGAACAGCGCCGCGGAGATCACCGGCAGCGGCACCGCGTGGTCGACCGCCTCGTTCACCGTCCACCGGCCCTCACCGGAGTCGTCGGTGTAACCGGTGATCTTGGACAGGCCCGGGTCCTCCTCCAGCGCCTTGACCAACAGGTCCAGCAGCCACGACCGGACGACGGTGCCCTTCGTCCACGCCTTCAGGATGGCGTGCACGTCGGTGACCTCGTCCACGGCGTTGAGCAGTTCGTAGCCCTCGGCGTACGCCTGCATCAGTCCGTACTCGATGCCGTTGTGCACCATCTTCGCGAAGTGGCCCGCGCCGACGGCGCCCGCGTGCGCGAAGCCCTCCTCGCGCGGGCCCTCCGGGCGCAGCGCGTCGAAGATCGGCAGCGCCCGCCGCACGTCCTCGTCCGCGCCGCCGACCATCAGGCCGTACCCGACCTCAAGGCCCCACACGCCACCGGACACACCGCAGTCCAGGTAGTGGATTCCTTTGTCGGCAAGGAAAGCGGCGTTGGCCTTGTCGTCGGTGAAGCGCGAGTTGCCGCCGTCGATCACCAGGTCACCGGGCTGCAGGTCGTTCGACAGCTCGTGGATCGTGTCCCGCGTCGGGTCGCCCGCCGGCACCATCACCCACACGACGCGCGGTGCGTCGAGCTTGCCGACCATGTCCGACAGCGACGCCGAGTCGCTCCGGTCCTGGTTCCGGTCGTAGCCGACGACCTCGTGTCCGGCGCGGCGCAGGCGCTCACGCATGTTGAAGCCCATCTTGCCAAGGCCGACGAGTCCGAGCTGCACGGTCGAGGTCCTTCCTTACGAGGTCAGCCGGGGAGCCGCACCGGCATGAGCAGGTACAGGTACCCGGGCGCTACCTCGCCATCCTCCCCCACCGGCTTGATCAGCGCGGGCCGGTTGGGTGTGGTGAACGACAAGTGTGCGCGGTCGCTGTGCAGCGCGCCCAGTCCGTCGAGCAGGTAACCCGGGTTGAACGCGATGGTCACCGGCTCGCCGGTGTACTCGACGCCCAACTCCTCCTCGGCGCTGCCCTCGTCGTCACCGCCGGCCGACAGCCGCAGCGTCCCGTCGCCGAACTCCAGCCGGACCTGCGTGCCGCGCTCGGCGACCAGCGACACGCGCTTGATCGCGTCGACCAGCGAGCTGACGCCGATGATGGCCGCGGACGTGTGCTCGGAGGGCAGCAACTGGCGGTACTTCGGGAACTCCGCGTCCAGCAGGCGGGTGGTCGCGCGGCGGCCGGAGCCGGCGAGACCGAGCAGGCCGTCGCCGGAGGCGAGCGAGATCTCCACGGAGTTGCCGCTCGTGCCCAGCGTCTTCGCGGCCTCGGCGAGCGTGCGCGCCGGCACCAGCACGGCGGTGTCGGTCACCTCGCCGCCGGAGTTCCACTCGAACTCGCGCATCGCCAGCCGGAACCGGTCGGTGGCCACGAGCGTGAGCTGGTTCGCCGCGATCTCCAACCGGACCCCGGTCAGCATCGGGAGTGTGTCGTCCCGGCCGGCCGCGATCGCCACCTGCGCGACCGCCTGGCCGAACACCTCACCCGGCACCTCACCGGCGCGCTGCGGCATGGCCGGCAACTGCGGGTAGTCCTCGACCGGCATCGTCGGCAGCGAGAACTTCGCGCTGCCGCACGTGATGCTCACCCGGGAACCGTCCACGGCGATCTCCACCGGCTGCGCCGGGAGCGCCTTGGTGATGTCGGCGAGCAACCGCCCGGACACCAGCGCCTTGCCTTCGGCCGCGATGGTCGCCGGAACCTCGACCTTCGCCGACACCTCGTAGTCGAACCCGGCCACGGTCAGCGCCTCACCGGAGTCGACCCCGTCCCCGCCGGCATCGATCAGCACGCCACCCAGCACCGGGATGGACGGCCGGGACGGCAGGCTGCGTGCGACCCACGCCACGGCGTCGGCCAGCCCGTCCCGCTCGACGCGAATCTTCATCGAACGTTCCCTCCGGTTGAACACACTTCGGGTTCCGCACCGGCCAGAGCCGGCCGGCTGTCGCGGTGAGAGCGCAGGCGTCGCGAGGCGTGCTTGGGAACGTGGAGCCCCCCGGCCGGCCGTCCCGACGTCTGTCGTGGGGTCCCACCGTAGAGCGTCCGAGGCCGGTTCGTCACGCCGGGAGCCACGGTCGAATCTCACTCGGACGGCGGTGTACGCCAGCTGTCCCCAGTGTCCACACCGCCTGTTGTTTTTGATTTTTCTTCTTTGAGAGAGAGAAGAACAGCCGTAACAGTAGGCGGTGTGGATGGTGTGGACGGCGGCCGTTCGCGCAGGTCACGGCCGTGGGTTGGATGTGGACGGGTGGGGGGTGATCCCCGTGGACAGATCGAGGGGGTCGGTGGAGAACTTCTGTGCACAACCCGGCCGTCCACACAACGGCCGAGTTGTGCACAGTTCGATCCACAGATGTGGGTGGAGCTGTACCCAGGCTCGGGCGGCCATCCACATGCTCAAAATGTCACCTTGGCGGGTGGTCGCAAGCCCACCGCGGGCACTCCGAACCCCGCCGTGGACGCACATCCTTATTGGCGGACGGTCCTGGCGACGCCCCGGGCCCGCTGAGAAACCCCGTCCACCGGACGATCCGCCGGGCGCCCGCGCACCTCTTTATGAGGAGCACCGGTCGACGCTCCGTAGCGCCCTCCCGGAAAGCCACGGCCGGCCGCTGGGCGGATCTGACCCGACGGAGACCTCTCCTGCGGCCTACCGGCCGTGGTGCCGGGTCGGCCGCCGGCCGTTGTCATCTCGCGGCTGCTGGTGTCGTTGCCCGAATGTTCCGGTGCCCGGGTTTTCCGTGGGCGGCCGCGGACGCGGCGAAGCCCCGCCGAGAAAACTCCGGGCGGGGCTTCGATGTCGGGCAGTCCGGCGCCGCGAGCGCCACGGCGTCACCCGCGTGCGCGCTGCTTGATCCTGGACGTCAGTTCCTGCACCTGGTCGTAGATCCGGCGGCGCTCCGCCATCTCCTTGCGGATCTTCTTGTCCGCGTGCATCAC
>DASZXM010000727.1:0-16980 GCA_035546415.1 Pseudonocardiaceae bacterium | reverse complement strand
GGGAAGTCACCGGTGTTGGCGAACGTGGTGGTCACGTCGACGGTGCCGCCCGCATCCGTGACGGCAGGCGCGGACACGGTTTCCGCCTGCGTGCCGACGGTGTGCGGCACGACGACGGGCGCGTGCAGCGGCAGGTTCGCCGACGAGTCGCCGACCTTCACCTGGTAGGTGCCGTCAACCGTGGTCCACGCCTGGGCGGGTGTGTTCCAGATCGAGAACGCCCGCTGGTCCAGCCGCATCGAGACACGCCGGGTCTGGCCCGGCTTGAGGGTCACCTTCTGGAAACCCTTGAGCTGCAACGGAGGTTCACCGGCGGCCGCCGGGTCGTCGACGTAGACCTGGGCGACGTCGGCGCCGGTGCGCTTGCCGGTGTTGGTGACGTCGACGCTGACGGTCACGTGGCCGCCCAGGCCCAGCACCGGCGTCACGGTGAGGTGGCTCAGTCGGAACGTCGTGTACGAGAGGCCGTAGCCGAACGGGAACAGCGGCGCGATGTGCTGCGAGTCGTACCAGCGGTAGCCGACGTCCAGGCCCTCGGAGTAGACGGCCGTCCCGTTCACCCCCGGGTACTGCTGGGGCGTGTGCGCCGGCACGTCACCGGCCGCGGCGGGGAAGGTGATCGGCAGCTTGCCGGACGGGTTCACGTCACCGAACAGCACGGCGGCGACGGCGTTGCCGTCCTCCTCGCCCGGGTACCAGGACTCGACGATCGCCGGCACCTGGTTCACCCACGGCATCAGCACCGGCGCGCCGCTCTTGACCACGACGACGGTGTGCGGGTTGGCGGCGGCGACGGCCTCGACGAGCTGGTCCTGATTGCCGGACAGCGCCATGCTGGGCCGGTCGGAGCCCTCGGTCTCGTTGTCGCCGACCATCACGATCGCCACGTCCGACCGGGCGGCCAGCGCGGCGGCGGTCGCCGGGTCGCTGCCGTCGTCGTAGCTGACGGTGGCATTGGGCACGCGTGCCTGGATGCCGGCGACGGGCGCCACGGTGTAGGTCGGGTTGACGTGCGAACTGCCACCACCGCCGGTCTTCGCGGCGCCCGCGTACGGTCCGATGACCGCGATCGACTTGGTGTCGGTGGACAGCGGGAGCTGGTTGTCGTTGTCGCGCAACAGAACCGTGCCCTGTTCAGCGGCCGTGCGGGCGAACGCGCCGTCCTGCTGCGCGGGGATCGGCGTCAGGGTGAGCGGCCGGTCGAACAGCCCGAACTCGATCTCCACGGTGAACCGGCGGATCAGCAGCGTGTCGATCGTCGACTCGCTGATCTGGCCGTTCTGCACGGCCGCCTTCATGGCGTCGGCGTAGTAGACGCCGGTGGGCATCTCCAGGTCCATGCCGGCCAGGGCGGACGGGACGGTGCTGTGCGCGGCACCGAAGTCGGACTGCACGAAGCCCTGGAACCCCCACTGGTCGCGCAGCACGGTCTGCAACAAGTACGGCGACTCACAGTCGTACGTGCCGTTGACCTTGGGGTAGGCGCACATCACCGAACCCGGGTGGCCCTGCTTGACGGCCGCCTCGAACTGCGGCAGGTAGATCTCGTGCTCGGTGCGGTCGTCGATGATCTCGTTGACGGCGAACCGGTTGGTCTCCTGGTTGTTCGCGGCGAAGTGCTTCACCTCGGCGATGACGCCGTTGCTCTGGATGCCGCGGATGTCGGCGGCCGCGAGTTGGCCGACCAGGTAGGGGTCCTCGCCGTAGCCCTCGAAGGTGCGGCCGTTGACCGGCACGCGGGCGATGTTGATGTCCGGGCCTTCCAGCAGGCTGTGCGCGAGGTCGCGGGTTTCCGCGCCGGTGATGTCGCCGTACTGCTGGGCCAGGGCGGGGTCGAAGCTGGCGGCGAGCGAGATGGGCGCCGGCAGGGCGGTGGCGGGTTTCTGCTGCGGGTCGTCGCTGGGACCGACGCCCGCGGGGCCGTTGGTGATCCGGAAGTCGGGCACGCCAAGCCGGGGAATGCCCGGTACGAAACGGATGTGCTCGCTGTTCTGGATGCCGTGCAGTTCGCTGATCTTCTCGTCCAGCGTCATCCGGGCGACGAGCGCGGCGGCCCGCTGCTCGGGCGGCAGGGCTCGGTCCAGCCAGGGTTGGGTGGGGGCGGCGGCAGCGGGGAGAGCACCGCACGCCAGCCCGGCGGCCGCCACCAACGACACCAGCAACTTCGCGGTCCGGTTCATCGGTCCTGACCCTCCAACGCCATTGAGGAAGAGCCTGTTCATATACGTGAACTCGATCACTGTTGCGAACGCAGGCTACCCCGCTGGCGAGAAGGGCGGCAAGACCGATGAAACGGCTAGGAACCGATGGCCTCCAACGACACCTGCCACAGGCGTGCGGCGAACTCCGGGTCGGTGGCGTGGTCGGCCACTCCCCTGCGGGGCCCGCCGGGCACATACCGCTCGGCCAGCCGGCAGTCCTCGAAGTAGCGGCCGGTGACACCCTCCACCAGCGGGGACGCCGCCACCAGGACCGACGTCGCCGCTCCCTGTTCGGGTGTCTTCCACGTGTAGCCGCGGGACGTCGCCGCCGCCAGTTCCTCCGGTGACAGGTACCGGGTCAGGTTGCTGTCCAGGATCGCACCCGGGTGGACCGCGTTGACCGCGATGCCGTCATCGGCCCAGCGCCGGGCGGCCTCGACCGCGAACAGCGCGTTCGCCGTCTTGGACTGGCCGTACGCCACCATCGGTTCGTAGGGGCGGGTCTTGAAGTGGATGTCGTCGAAGTCGACCGACGCGGCCACGTGCGCCACCGAACTGAGCGACACCACCCGCGCGCCACCGGCCGCCGCCAGCGCCGGGTGGAGGCCGGTCGCCAGGGCGAAGTGTCCCAGATGGTTGGTGGCGAACTGGAACTCCCAGCCCTCCGGTGTGCGCATCTCCGGCGTCGCCATCACGCCCGCGTTGTTGACGAGAATGTGCAGCGGACCGGTCCAGTCGGCGACGAACCGGGCCACCGACGCCTGGTCGGCCAGGTCCAACTGGTGGACGTGGTCGGCGATCCGTCTGCCGGCGGCCACGTCCCGCACCGCCAGAGTCACCTCGGCACCCGCGTCCGCGAGTGCCCGTGCCGTCCGGATGCCGATGCCGGACGTCCCGCCGGTCACCACGGCCCGCTTGCCGGTCAGGTCGACGCCGGCGAGTACCTCGGCCGCTGTCGACGTAGCTGTAAAGGTCATGCTTCCAGGCAACGCCGGGCGAGCGGCGCGTGGCAGGACTCGTTCGACCGGGGGTCCAGTAGACCCCCGCACGCCGCCCGCACCCGGCCTACGCTGGAGAGATGGACGGCAACACCGAGCTGCGCGACTACCTGCGGTCCCGCCGCGCGCGAATCGGGCCGGAGCAGGCCGGGCTGCCCGTGACCGGACACCGGCGGGTGCCCGGGCTGCGGCGCGAGGAGGTCGCGATGCTCGCCGGGGTGAGCGTCGACTACTACGTGCGCCTGGAACGCGGGCGCAACCTCAACGTGTCCGATTCCGTCCTGGACGCCGTGGCTCGGGCGCTGTTGCTCAACGACACCGAACGCGACCACCTGTTCGCCCTCGCCCACCGCAGGCGCAACCGCAGGCGGCCGGTGCCGCAGCAGCGGGTGCGGCCTGGGCTGCGCCGCGTCGTGGAGGGCATGACCGACATGGTGGCCATGCTGGTCGGCAACCGGTCCGACATCCTCGTCAGCAACCACCTGGCCAAGGCGCTCTACACCGACTTCGACGCGCTGCCCCGCCGGGAGCGCAACATGCCGCGCTACCTGTTCCTGGACGAGTCGGTCCGCGACCTGTTCGTCGACTGGGAGGACGCGGCCCGCGGCTCCGTCGCCGCTCTGCACCTGTACGCCGGCCGACACCCGGACGACCCGCGGCTGGCCGAACTCGTCGGTGAGCTGTCCGTGCGGGACACCGACTTCCGCCGCTGGTGGGCCGACCACGACGTGCTGCGCCGCTCGTCCGGCACGAAGCGCTACCACCACCCGGTCGTCGGCGACCTCACGCTGGACTACGAGGTCTTCCACCCCACCGACGACCCGGAGCTCACGCTCGGCGTCTACACGGCAGAGCCCGGCTCGGCGTCGGCCAACGCGCTGACGCTGCTGGCCAGCTGGACCGCAGAACAATCCACTGTGGACATTCCAGAACCGGCGTGAACCTGCCGCTCACCCGGCCTCGCGGTTCACCACGCCGGTCATCGCGTCGGTGTACGCGTTGGCGGGCAGCGCTTCAGCGCGACCGGGCACGTGGTCGGTGACGACCTCGCCGATCACGTGCCTGGACAGCGCCACCAGCGCCGGGTTCGTGTCCCGGTAGTAGGGCAGCTGGTTGAGCGCCACGGACAGGGCGAAGCCGCGGGCCCGCGCCCACATGGCCGGGTCGGCGTCCACGGCGGCCCGGAACGCCGCGCGTGATTCGCCGGCGAACAGGTTCCACGCGACCTGCAGGTCGGGCGCTGGATCGCCGGTGCCCAGGCAGGCGAAGTCGATCACGGCCGACAGTTTTCCGCCGGACACCAACAGGTTCCCCGGTGTGAGGTCGCCGTGCAGCCACACCGGCGGGCCGTCCCAGGGCGGCGCGGCGACCGCCTCGTCCCACACGGCCGTGACGGCGTCGACGTCGATCTCGTCGGCCACGGCCGCGATGCACTCCCGGGTTCCCTTGTCCCGCACCGACAACGGCCCGCCGCGACTGGTGCCGGCCGGGCCACCCGTCGCGTCGACGGACCGCAGGGCATGCAGGAAGTCGGCCAGCTCCCGGGCTGTGGCAACGGGATCGGCCAGCCGGGACAGCCTGGCCTCGGAGCCCGGCAACCATCGGTAGACGCCCCAACTCCACGGGTAGCCCGCGGCCGGTTCGCCGACGCCGATCGGTTCGGGCACGGCCAGCGGCAGCCGCGGGGCCAGGCGGGGCAGCCAGGTCAGGTCCTTCTCGGTCTGCCCGACCGCCCAGCCGATGCGCGGCAACCGGACGGCCATGTCGGTGCCCAGCCGGAACAGCGCGTTGTCCGTGCCGGCCGACGGGACGCGTGCCAGCGGCAGCGCGGCCCAGTCCGGGAACTGGTCGGCCAGCAGCGCGCGCACCAACGGCGCCGGGACGTCGACCTCGTCGGCGTGCATCCTCACAGGTCGGGACGCTACCGCCGGCATCAACCGAATATCAGCTCGCGGGCCTGCTGGTGGCGACCGGCCGGGCTTCCCACGCCGCCCAGTCGGCGCTGATCGCGCTCGCGGTGCGCAGCAGCAGCGGCAGGTGGTGGTCGACGAGGTGGTCGATGGAGGTTTCCATGGCGTGCGCGTTCACGTTGACCGCGGCGACCACCTGCCCGTCGCCGTTGCGGATCGGCGCGGCGACCGACCGGATGCCCACGGCCAGGTCCTGGTCGGTGACCGCCCAGCCCTTGGCCCGCACGTCCCGCAACACCGCGTCCAGTTCGGCGCGGTCGCGCTGCCGGCGGGGTTCCAGACCGGACCGGCTGGGCATGGCGAGCACCTCGTCCAGTTCGGCCGGGGGCAGCGCGGCCAGCAGCACCTTGCCCAGGGACGTCTGGGCTGCCGGGAACCGGGTGCCGATGGTGACGGCGAGCGCCACCAGTTTCGGCACGGCGACGCGTGCCACGTAGACGATGTCCGAGCCGTCGAGCTGCGCGATCGAACACGACTCGCGGGTCTGGCCGACCAGCCGGCACAGGTGCGGGTGGGCCAGTTCCCACAGGTTGCGCGACCCGATGTAGGCCATGCCCAGTTCCAGGACGCGCGGGGTGAGCGCGAAACCGGCGTCGCCGCTCTCCACGTAACCCAGCTGTTCCAACGTGATCAGGATGCGGCGGGCGGTCGGCCGGGCGAGGCCGGCCGCGGTGGCGACCTCGCTGAGCGTCATGTGCGGCCGGCCCGGCTGGAAGCCGCGCAGCACGTCGAGGCCGCGGGCGAGCGCCTCGATGAAGTCCGGGCCGGCGTGTCGCCGCATCCTGGTCGGTCCTTTCATCAGTCCGTGTGCTGCACGGCGACACCCTCGCCCCGGTAGTCGGAGTAGGTGTACGGGTTGGGGATCAGCTCGTTCTCCGGGACGTCCGGGTTCATGCACTCGTGCCAGCCGGGGTCGCCGATCTTCTCGTGCGCGTACTCGACCGTGCGTTCCACGGCCGCGCGCGCGACGTTCAGGTCGACGCCGACGAGGTGACCGTCGTGTTTGACGACCCGGCCGTTCACCAGGACCGTGTGCACGTCACCGCGACCGGCCTGGAACACGACGTGCCCGTACGGGTTGACGATCGGGAACATGGCGGGCGAGCGGTCGTTCTTGATCAGCACGACGTCGGCCTTCTTGCCGGGTGTCAGCGACCCGATCACGTCGCCGAGGCCCAGGGCCCGCGCGCCACCCATCGTGGCCCACTCGACGACCTGTTCGGCGCGCAGCTTGTGGTGCACGACGGTTTCGTTCGCGGCGTGCGCCTCAAGGTGTTCGCGGGACCGGTCGGCCGACAGCGTGGCGCGCATCGCGGAGAACAGGTCACCGCTCCACCACACGCTGGTGTCCATGGACAGCGACACGGGGATGCCGTACTTGCGCAGCACCCAGCTCGGCGGGTAGCCCTGGCCCGCGCTCTGCTCGCTCTCCGTGGAGATGGACACGGTGCCGCCGGACGCGGCGATGCGGTGGTAGGAGTCGGGGCTCAGGGTCGCCGAGTGCACGTAGGTGACGCGCGGCGTCATGAAGCCGTTCTCCCACATCAGCCGGATACCGTCGTCGTTGGTGGCGCCCCACACGCCGGCGTGCGTGGTGACGGCCAGGTCCAGTTCGCGCGCGGCCTCGAACGCGCCCTTCTCCGGGAACGCGGCGTCGCCGGTGACGTCGAACGCCAACTGGAGGCCCAGCATGTCGTCGGTGGACGAGAAGTGGCGGTCCACGAAGGACCGGAACTCCGGCGAGTTCGACCATTCCCACGGCGCGCCGAGCAGGTTGCCGTAGGCGAGGACGAACCGACCGGGCACCTCGCGCAGCGCCTCGACGGCGGCGTCGCCGTGTTCGGGTGTCCGCAGACCGTGCGACCAGTCGACGGTGGTGGTGACACCGGCGTCGAGGGCTTCCACGGCGGAGGCCAGGTTGCCGGCGTAGATGTCCTGCGGCCGGAAGATCTTGCCCCAGTTGAGGTAGTAGAACACGAAGTACTGGGTGAGCGTCCAGTCGGCGCCGAACCCGCGCAGCGCCGTCTGCCACATGTGCCGGTGGGTGTCGACCATGCCCGGCATGACGATGCCGCCGGTGGCGTCGACCACCTGCGCGTCGGCCGGTGCGGCGAGATCGGTGCCGACCTGGTCGATCCGCTCGCCGCGGACGAGCACGTCTCCGCCGTTCAACACACCGATCGCGGGGTCGATGGACAGCACGGTGCCGTTGCGGAAGAGGATGGGCCGGTCGGCGGACAGTGTCATCTCAAGTCACCTCGTCGTGGCTCTAGTTTCGCGGGTCGAGCACGAAGTCGAACGTGGCGTGCAGGTGCGGCCGGTCGATGCTGCCGCCGTCCGGGCTGTCACCGGCGGGCCGCTCGTGGAACGGGACGACCAGGGCGTCCTTGGTGCCGAACACGACATCGCTGTCCAGATAGTCGGCGCCGTCCTGGAACAGGTGGGTGATCAGCCTGCGGTGGCCGGGGTGGTCGATCATGAAATGCACGTGCGCCGGCCGGAAGTGGCTGATGTCGGTGCGGTCGATGAGGTCGCCGACGGGCCCGTCCATCGGGATGGAGTAGCCCAGCGGCGCGATGGTGCGCACGCAGTAGGTGCCGTCCTCGCGGGTCTGGTACTTGGCGCGCAGGCGGGCCTCGTCGATCTCGGGCAGCTGTGACTCGTAGTTGCCGTCGGCGTCGGCCTGCCACACGTCGAGAATCACGCCGGACAGCGCCTTGCCGTCGGTGTCGATGACGCGGCCGGTGATGTAGAGCGGCGTGCCGGGGATGCCCTCGGACATGTCGTGGCCGAACTCGGCCGGCGGCGACCCGTCGATGTGGAACGGCCCGAGCACGGTGGCGGGGGTGGCTTCGGCGGCGAACCGGTTGTTGAGCTGGACGACGAGCATGCTCAGACCGAGCACGTCGGAGGCGAGGATGAACTCCTGCCGTTTCTCGTCGCTGATCGCACCGGTCGCGGCGAGCCAGTCCATGGCCGCGATCCACTCGTCCTCGGTGAGCTTCACCTCGCGCGCGAAGGCGTGCAGATGTCGAACGAGGGCGGTCATCAGCTCGGCCATGCGCGGCGAGTGCGCGGTGGCCCAGCGCTCGACGGCCAACTCCGTGATGTTGTCCTCGTTGACGAAGGGCATCGGTCTCCTCGATTCTCGCGGACGACCGTCCGCGGTACGGACATTCTTTGCCCGTCAGGGTCGTCGTGCAAGGGTTGACAAGGAATCTTTCTGCAAGCGAGAGTGGACGGACACACGTCCGCAGTACGGACAAAAGGAGGCGTATGTCCAGCACGAACGGAGCCCTGGACGGCCTGTTGGTCGCCGACTTCTCCCGGATCCTCGCCGGCCCGTACGCGACGATGCTGCTGGCCGACATGGGCGCCGAGGTGATCAAGGTGGAGGGCCCGGGCGGTGACGACACGCGCACGTGGGTGCCGCCGGTCCGTGACGGCGTGGCCACCTACTACCTGAGCATCAACCGCAACAAGCGGTCGGTGATGCTGGACCTGCGCGACCCCGAGGACCGCGCGCTGGCGCGGAAGCTGGTGTCCCGCGCGGACGTGATGATCCAGAACTTCAAGCCGGGCGGCCTGCGCAAGTTCGGTCTGGACTACGAGACGGCGAGCAAAACCAACCCGCGCCTGGTGTACGCGTCGATCAGCGGCTTCGGCACGGCGGCCGGGGCGTCGCTGCCCGGCTACGACCTGCTGGTGCAGGCGGCGTCCGGTCTGATGAGCCTGACCGGCGACGCGGACGGTTCCCCGTATCGGGCGGGTGTCGCGGTGTTCGACGTGATGACCGGCATGCACGCGGCGATCGGCATCCTGTCGGCGCTGCACAGCCGGGCCACCACCGGCGTCGGCCAGCACGTCGAGGTGAACCTGCTGTCGTCGGCGCTGTCCGGCCTGGTGAACCAGACGTCGGCGTACGTGGCGGGTGGCGTCGTGCCGCACCGGATGGGCAACGCGCACCTGAGCCTGTTCCCGTACGAGCCGCTGGCGACGGCGGACAAGGACCTGATCGTCATCGCGGGCAACGACGGCCAGTTCCGCAAGCTGTGTGCCGAACTGGGCCTGCCGGGCCTGCCCGACGACGAGCGCTTCGCCAGCAACGAGGCACGCACCCGCAACCGCGACGAACTGCGGCCGCTGCTGGTGGCGAAACTGAAGGAGAAGCCTGCGGATGACTGGTTCCGCCAGTTGTCGGCGGCGGGCATCCCGTGCGGCCCGATCAACCACGTGGACGGCGGCGTGGCACTGGCGTCGGAACTGGGCCTGGACCCGGTGGTGGACGTGGGCGGCCTCCCGATGGTCCGCAACCCGATCACGTTCAGCGACACGGAAACCAGGCACGTACTGCCACCACCGACGTTGGACGAACACGGCGCGGAGATCCGAGCATGGCTGGCGGAGGAGGTTCAGTGATGCGGTATCCCACGTCGATCGGCACCTCCGAGGCAACGAGCATCAGTGTGCTCGGCCACGACCTGGCCGGCGAACTGATGGGCAAGGTCGGCTTCGGCGAACTGGCGTTCTGGCTGGTGACCCAGCGCCGCCCCACACCGGGCGAGGTCCGCATGTTCGAGGCGGTCCTGGTGGCCCTGGCCGACCACGGCTTCACACCGACGGCGATCGCAGCGCGGCTGACGTACCTGTCGGCGCCGGACTCCCTGCAGGGAGCGCTGGCAGCGGGCCTGCTGGGCGGCGGCTCCCGGTTCCTGGGAGTCACGGAGGACACGGGCCGTTTCCTGGCCGGAGTGCTGGCCGAACAGGAACTGCCCCTGCACGAGGAGGGCTGGGACGCCCTGGCCCACCAGGCACTGACGGCCCGGAAGTCGGCCGGCAGGTTCGTCCCGGGCCTGGGACACCCGGTGCACAAGACGGGCGACCCGCGAACCCCGGTCATCATCCGCATCGCCCACGAGGAGAACGTCTACGGCCCCCACCTGGCCTTGTTCGAAGCGATCGGCCGCATGGCACCGACCGTCCTGGGACGCCAACTCCCGTTGAACGGAGCGGGAGTGTGCGGCGCGGCACTGGCCGACCTGGGCCTGCCGGTGGAACTGCTGCGAGGCTTCGCGCTGCTGGCCAGGGCAGCGGGCCTACTGGGCCAACTGGCGGAGGAAATGCGCCGCCCGATCGCCAACGACATCTACCTGGACGTGGACCGCAACGCGGAATACGTCCCGGAGTAGGCGGATCGGGATCTAGAGTGCCGGGATCGCGCTGATCGGGTACACCGTGCCACCGGCCGCGCGGGCCCGCTCGTACCACAGTTGGTTGTCCGCCAACGCATCCGGCACCGAACCCGCCGAGACGCACCGCAGTATCGCGACCAGGAACACGATCGGCGAGTCCGGCACCTGGAACGCCGGTGTGGTCAGGTGTTCGGTGAAGATCGGGTACACCAGCACCAGCCCACTGGGGCCCAGCGCCTCGACGGTCAACTCGGCCGCCAGCCGCGCGACGAAGTCGTCGGCCGCCGCGTCGGGCAGGAAGCCGTTCCACCACGGGTGCGGCCAGAACCATTCGCCGGTCGACCGCAGGTACGCCTCGCCGGGCGCGAGCCGATCGGCGAACGCGAGGTAGGGCATGTCCTCGACCTCGCCGCCGGGCAGGCACGCCGTCGAGTCGTACGCCGCCGTCTCCACGCGGTAGCGCCAGCCGGGTGTGATCTGGCCCTGCACGTAGTCGAACCGGCCCTCCCGGATCAGGTCCCGCTGCACGGCCATGACGTCGGTGATGGTCGGCAGGTCGAGGGTGCAGCGGCGGACCCGGATCGGTGCGGGCCCGAGGCGCACCGTGGCCCGCGTGATGATGCCGGCCGCACCCAGCGACGCCAGCGCCGGATCGCCGGGACCGCCGACCCGCACGGTCCCGTCGTGGGCCACGACCTCCAGTTCGACGACCTGATCGGTCTGCAGCCCGTGCCGGTGGGACGTGCCGCCGATGCCGCCGACCGACAGCGTGCCGCCGACGGACACGTCCAGGTAATCCGTCAGCACCGGCGGGGTGCGGTCCGGCAGGGCCGCCATCAGCACGTCGCGCCAGGTCGCACCCGCACCCACGGTCGCGCACGACCCGGCGGCGGCATGCGAGCCGACCGTGACGCCAGCCAGGCCGCTCAGGTCGACCAGAACGCCGTCGGCCGACTGCGCCTGACCGAACGTGCTGTGGCCGCGCCCTCGGGCGACCACCGGCACACCCCGCCGCATGATCGCGACGACGTCCGCCGTCGACGTCGGCCGTTCCACCACCCGCGGCGGGTGGTGCACGATGTGGCCGAAGTCGTCGGCGAAGTCCTCCATGCCGACATCCTGCCGGAAAATTGTTGACCAAGTGTGGATCAACCGGGCACGTTGGTTCCATGCGACCGGTTCTGCTCGTCCTGGCCCTGTTCGCCGCCGGTGTCGTCGTGCCCGCGAGTGCCAACGCCGCCTACTCCGATCCGCTGACCACGACCACCGAACAGAGCCTGGTCTGGCACGCGACACCCGCCGCCGCGCTGACCGCGCTGGACGACGCACTGCCCAACGTCAGCGCGAACACCGTCGCCCACGACGGCGACCACGCGATGACCGGGTGCACCAGCGCCGAGAAGGCGGCGCTGCCCATCAACCCGACCGCGACCACCGCGATGTGCTGGGACTCCGACCGGGCCGGCAGCGAGGCCTGGATTCCGCAGGGCATCACGACGTCCGGCGACGCCGACGACGACGGCATGTGGGGTGCCGACACGATCATCCTGTCCGGGTGGCACGGCACCACCACGCTGGGCCGCAACGACGACGCCCGGATCATGTTCATCGACTACGACGACCCGTCGGCGCCGACGTTCCGCATGGTGTACCTGGCCGTACCCAACAGCGACGGCAGCAGCTTCACCGCCGCCAAGGCGCACATGGGCGGCATGGTCTGGTACGGCGACAAGATCTACGTGACCGCCGTCGGCAACACGTCGACCGCGATCCGGGTCTTCAGCACGACGCACATCCTGCAGATGACCGACAGTTCCAGCACGATCGGGAAGACGTCCGGCGGCTACGCGGCCTACGGCTACAAGTACGCGATGATGCAGATCGGCTACTACAGCTACGCGGGCGGCACCTGCGACATGTCGTCGGACACCGGCGTGCCGTGCTTCTCGTCGATCTCGCTGGACCGCAGCACCTCCCCGGACAGCCTGGTGACCACGGAGTACTTCAGCGACCAGTCGCTGTACGGCCGCCTGTACCGCTACGACATGGGCTCGAACTACCTGCTCGCCGCAGGCTCGTCCGGCACGGTCCCCGCCGCCGAGGCGTACCGCAGCCATGTCGGCAACATGCAGGGAGTGCTGTCCCACAACGGCACGTGGTACGTGGCGCACAGCTCGGCCACGATCCCCGGGCAGCTGTGGGCGCAGACGACCACCGGGAGCTCGTCGGCCACCTGCGGCAGCGGCACGCACGCCTGCTGGGCGATGCACCCGGAGGCGCTCACCTATGACGGGGCGACCGGACTGGTGTGGTCGCAGAGCGAATGGGCACCGTCCGACTGCACGGCGGCCGGCCAGACGTGCGGCAGGGCGGTGTTCGCCCTGCCACTGTCGTCGCTGCCGCTGTCGTGACAACGGCGAGCGTCACTGCCGGGGGCGCGTGATGATCCGGTCGGCCCGGTTCGCCGTGGTGGCCACCAGTTCGGCGTTCAGGTCGTCGTTGGTGGCCACCCACTTCTCGGCCTCGGCGGCCGTCCTGCCGTACTCCTGGTGCCGGCGCACGAGCCGCCCGCGCCGGACCGTCTCATCGGGACGGAGATACCACACCTCGTCCAGCAGCGCGGCCGTTCCGTGCCACGGGCCGTCGTCCAGCAGCAGGTAGTTGCCCTCGACGATGACCAGCGGCACCGTGCGCGGGATCGGCAGCGCGCCGGCGATCGCCTCCTCGAACTCGCGGAAGAACTCCGGCGCGTACACGACGTCCTCCGTGTTGGCGCGCAGCCGGCGCAGCAGCGCGTGGAAGCCGCCGACGTCGAAGCTGGCCGGCGCGCCCTTGCGGCCGGCGAGGCCCAGGTCGCGCAGCACGCGGTTGGCCAGGTGGAAGCCGTCCATCGGGACACGGGTGGCCAGCGGGTCCAACGCGGCGCACAGCTCCGCGGCCAGGGTGCTCTTCCCGGCGCCGGGCGGGCCGGTCAGCCCGAGCAGGCTGCGGCCACCGGGCCGGATCATCGCCCTGGCCAGCTCCGTCAACGAGGCCGGGTCGGTGCGCGCGGCCGGATCGGTCCGCGCGGCCGGGTTGGTCGGCGCGGCCGGATCGGTCGGCGCCGCGGGGTCGGTCACCGATCGCAGCCGCAGGACTGGCGGTGCCGGAACACCGGCGGCAAGGTGCGCTGCTCGGGCGGGCCGGCGTAGCCGCCGATCCGCTTGATCAGCAGTTTCGCCGCCAAGTTGCCCATGTCCTCGATCGGTTGCGCGACCGTGGTCAGGCCGGGCGACATGAGATCGGCCCATTCGAAGTCGTCGAATGCCGCGACCGCGACGTCGTCGGGTACGCGCACGCCGATGTCGCGCAGGCCGCGCAGCGCGCCGACGGTCATGGCGTTGTTCGCGGCGACCATGGCGGTCGGCGGATCGGGCAGGCGCAGCAGCGCGACCGCCGCCTTGGTGGCCGGTTCGATCTGGGAGCCGCCGGAGCGCACCAGGTTCTTGTCGTAGGGCAGACCGGCGCGTTCCAGGCCGATGCGGTAGCCCTCGATGCGTTCGGCCGTGGTGGACAGGCCGGCGCGGCCGCTGATGAGCGCGATCCGGGTGTGGCCGCGTTCGGCCAGGTGCGCGACGAGGCTCGCGGTGGGTTCGACGTTCTCCACGCCGACCTCGTCGAACCGCTGGTCGGCGAACCGGTCCACCAGCACGGCAGGCGTGCCGCGCTGGGTGATCAGGTCCAGCATCGGCTCCGGGTTCGTGGAGGCGGGTGCCAGGATCATGCCGTCCACCCTGCGGTCCAGCATGATCTTGACCTGCTTGGCCTCCTCGGCCGCGTTCTCGTGGTTGTCCGTCAGCAGCAGCGTGTAGCCCCGGCGGCGGGCCGTCTTCTCGATCGCCGACACCAGCGGCGCGAAGAACGGATTGGACAGAAAGGACATCACGATGCCGATCAGCATCGTGTTCTTCGTCGCCAGCGCACGGGCGACACTGTTGGTCGAATACCCGGAGGCCGCGACCGCGTCCTGCACCCGGCGCCGCAGTTCCTCGCTGACCGGGCGGGTGTTGTTCAACACGTGCGAGACCGTCGTGACAGACACGCCGGCCGCGGCTGCCACATCCGCCATCTTGACCAAACCGACAGCCCCTATCCCGTCACGCGCCCTGTGATCACCGTTGACATCGTACGAGCTGAGGCGACGTTTCATCGCCGCCGCATCGAGACGCCGGACGTGACGTGATTCGTGTATAGCAACTACCCAGGGTGGCTCGCAAGCGGTTGCCAAAGCGGTTGCGAGCGCCTACGGTCACCCACGACCGCGTTACGGGACAGGACGGACGAGGAGGTCCGACGATGACCGCAGTCGGAATGCCGGGGCGTCGACGGCTGGTGCGCGGGGCACTGGTCCTCGTGACGGCGATCGGCCTGCTCGCCTTGAACGCCTGTTCGTCCGGCGGATCTGGCTCGTCGTCGTCCGGCGGCGGCGTGAAGGTCGCGCTGATCCTCAAGGAGTTCACCAACCCGTACTGGATCTCCATGGAGAACACCGCGAAGGCGGAGGCGGCCAAGTTCGGCGTGCAGCTCCAGGTGTCCGCCGGCAACTCCGACGACGACACGACGTCCCAGATCAACCAGATCGACGAGGCGATCGCCGCCGGGGACAAGGGCATCATCATCGCGCTCAACGGCGGCGCCGTGAACAAGGCGCTGCAACAGGCCAGGTCCGAGGGCCTGGTGGTGGTCGCGGTCGACACGCCGCCGATCCCGGCCAGCGTCGCCGACGTCACGTACGCCACCGACAACACGCAGGCAGGCGTGCTGGACGGCAAGTGGACGGCCGCGAAGCTGGCCGGCAAGAGCGCCGACATCGCGATGCTGGACGACCTGGCCAACCAGGTGATCACCGTGGACGTGGACCGCGACCACGGGTTCCTCAAGGGCATGGGCATCCCGGTCGGCAACCCGAACGTCAACGGCGACGAGCCCAAGAGCGGCAACTACTCCGGCGGCACGTACAAGATCGCCTGCCAGCAGCCGACGAACGGCTCGCAGACCGGTGGCCAGTCCGCGATGGAGAACTGCCTGTCCAAGGACGGCAACATCAACGTCGTCTACGCGATCAACGAACCCGCCGCGCAGGGTGCCGCGAAGGCGCTGTCCACCGCGGGCAAGACCGGTGTCACCGTGGTCGCGATCGACGGCGGGTGCAGCAACCTGCCGTACGTGGCGAACGGCCAGATCGGCGCCACCGCGGGCCAGTTCCCGGGCAAGATGGCCGTGGACGGCATCCAGGCGATCGCGAACTTCGTGAAGACCGGCAAGAAGCCCACCAACCAGCCCGGCCAGGACTTCTTCAACACCGGCACGCAGCTGTACACCAACAGCCCGCAGACCGGCGTCCCGAGCATCACGACCCAGGCCGCCAGCAAGGTCTGCTGGGGCAAGTGATGACCAGGACCGACGCCGAACCGCTGGACACCGAGGCGGGCCCGGCACCCCGGCGCGGCAACCCGATCCAGGGGCTGCTGCACGCACACCCGTCGCTGGGCCCACTGGTCGTGCTCGTCGCGGCCGCGATCGTGTTCGACATCATCAACCCGCGGTTCCTGAACCCGACGAACCTGTCGATCATGCTCCAGCAGGTCGCCGTGATCGGGTTGCTGGCGCTCGGGCAGACGGTGATCATCCTGACCGCCGGGATCGACCTGTCGGTCGGCGCGCTGATGATCCTGGCGCAGATGGTGATGGCCGAGTTCGCCGTCACCAACGGCCTGCCGGCCGTCGTGGCGCTGATCATCGGACTGGCGGTGGCGCTGGTCGCCGGGCTGGTGAACGGGTTGCTGGTGACCCGGCTGCACGTTCCGCCGTTCATCGGGACGCTGGGCACGCTCGGTGTGTTCACGGCCGTCGGACTGAAGTACGCCAACGGCCAGACTCTCACGCCGGCACCGGACAGTCTCCTGGTGTGGACCGGCAAGATCGTCACGCTCGGGTCGTTCCACATCACGGTCGGCGTGCTGATGATGATCGCGCTGTACCTGGTGGTCGGGTACGCGCTGGGCCGGACGGCGTGGGGCAAGCACGTCTACGCCGTCGGTGACGACGAGGAAGCCGCCCGGCTGACCGGTATCCGGACCGCCCGGCTGCTGCTGTCGGTGTACCTGGTGGCCGGGCTGGTGTACGGGATCGCGGCCTGGGTGCAGATCGGCCGGGTCGGCGACGCCAGCACGGACATCTCGTCGACGCTGAACCTGGACAGCATCACGGCTGTGGTGATCGGTGGCGTGAGCCTGTTCGGTGGGCGCGGCATCGTGCTGGGCACGCTGTTCGGGGCGCTGATCGTGCAGGTGTTCCAGAACGGGCTGGCGCTGGCCGGCGTGCAGGACCTCTACCAGCAGTTGGCGGAAGGCCTGCTGGTGATCGGCGCGGTGAGCGTGGACCGGTGGATTCGGAGGGTGCGCCGATGACTGAGCCGATTTTGGCGGCTACCGGGTTGGTCAAGTCGTACGGCCGGGTGGAAGCCTTGCGCGGCACGGATTTCGAGCTGTTGCCCGGCGAGGTGCTGGCCGTGATCGGCGACAACGGCGCCGGGAAGTCGACGCTGATCAAGTGCCTGTCCGGTGCGACCGTGCCGGAC
>DASZXM010000726.1:0-3568 GCA_035546415.1 Pseudonocardiaceae bacterium | reverse complement strand
CCCACCACCGGGCCGATCGAGGGCCGTGTGGCTCAGCCGGGAAGTTCGGTGACGCCGAGGGAGAAGTCCCAGTTCCCCACACCGTGGCGGGCGAGGCCCATCGTCACCACGCCCAGCCCTTCCAGCCAGTACGCCATCGTCAGGTCGCCGACGTCCAGCGGGCGCAGCCCGAGGCTCTCGACGAACGTTTCCACGGCCGCCTTGGCCCGCGCGTCGTCACCGGCGATGAAGACGGCCGGCCGGCCCTTCTCCAGGACATGGCGGAAGATCGTGTTGAAGGCCTTCACCACACTGGCGCTGGCCGGGGCCACCTTCGCGACTTCCCGCGCGGCCGAGGTGCCCTCGCCATGGACCAGCCCGTCACCCGCGGCATTGAACGGGTTGCTGATCTCGACGATGACCTTGCCCGCGAGGGCGTCCCCGTAGTGGGTGACGACCGGAACGACGCCGTCGTACAACAGGGCCATGACGACGATGTCCCCGGCCGGGACGGCACCCCACTCTCCCGACGTGGCGCCGCCGCCGAGAGTCCTGGCCAGGTCGGCGGCCTTGGACCGATCGCGGCCCATGATCTCGACGGTGTTGCCGCCCGCTACCGCCAATGCGCCGATGGTGCGGGCCATGTTCCCGGTGCCGATGATGGTGATGCTGCTCATGAGTTGTCCTTCCGCACTGATGATTGATCAGGTTGACCGTTCTGGCTTTCGTCCCGCTCAGATCGCTGTGGTGCCGCCGTCGACGGCCAGTTCCATCCCGTTCACATAGCTGGAGTCGTCCGAGGCGAGGAACAGCGCGACCGTCGCGATCTCCTCGGGGCGGCCCATCTCTCCCCGCGGGATCAGGGATTCGAACTGCCGCTTCGTCGCCTCGTCGAACAACTCCTCCTGCTTCGCCGTGGCGACCTGACCGGGCATCAGCACGTTCACCCGGATCCGCCGGTCCTTCAACTCGGACAGCCACACGCGGGCGTAAGCGTGCAGCACGGCCTTGCTCGCCGCATACACACTCCACTCGGGATAGCCCTTGGCCGACGCGTTCGACCCGGTCATCACGATCGACCCGCCGTCGTTGAACAGCGGCAGCGCCTTCTGCACCGTGAACAGCGTGCCGCGCGCGTTGAGCCCGAAGGTGGCGTCGAAGTGCTCCTCGGTGATCTCGCCGAGCCTGCGCTGCTCACCGGTGCCGGCGCTGGCCCACAGCACGTCGATCACGCCTTTTTCCCGCTTGACCGTGTCGAACAACCGGTCCAGGTCCGCCAGGTCGGCCGCGTTGCCCTGCACGCCGGTGACGTTCCGGCCGATCAGCTCGACCGCGTCATCCAGCGCTTCTTTCCGTCGGCCCGTGATGAAGACGTGCGCTCCTTCGTCGACGAACAGTTTGGCGCCGGCCAGCGCCATGCCACTTGTCGCGCCCGTGATCACCGCGACCTTGCCATCGAGCTTTCCCACGATCACTCCAGTGAATAGATTGACATTCGACGAATTCCGAAGGTGAGTCAGAAGTAATGGCCGTTGTCCAGATCGGACAGCAGGCCGGGCCGCGCGGGTTCCCAGCCGAGAGACCGGCGGGTGATGAGGTTGGACGCCGGATAGCTCCGCGTGACGATGTTCGCGAGGAACCCGAAGTATCCCGGCACCATCAGTACGTCCGCGGGAATGCTCACGGCCGGCAGGCCCAGGCGGCCGCCGATGGCCTCGGCGATCTCGCGGAACGGGATGCCGCCGTCCCCGACCGCGTGCCAGTACCTGCCGGCCGGCCCCTTCTCCAGCGCCAGGCGGAACAAGGAGGCGACATCGCGGATGTGCACGGCGTTCCACAGGTTCGCGCCGTCCCCGGGGTAGCCGGCGGCACCCTTCTCCTTCGCCAGTGCGATCAGGTGCACGAGGAAGCCGGCGCGATCGGTCGTGCTGTGCGCGATGTTGGCGATCCGTACGACCGACGACCGCACGCCCCGTTCGGCGAGGCCGACCACGGCGGTCTCCACGACGTTGCGAACCCGCAGGGTGCCTTGGTACTCGTCCCCGCCGGGAAGGGCCGGGTCGTCCTCGGTGACCGGCCGGCCCAGGTTCCCGCCCGACCCGATGCTGCCCGCGACGACCAGCGGCTTTCCGGTTCCGGCGAGTGCCTCGCCGTACGCGAGCATGATCGGGAGCTCCGCGGCGGCCACGGCGTCGATCCCGCCAGTGGGAAGCAGGTCCTGCCGGTGTGCGACATGGATGACGCCGTCGGAGTCCGCGGCCGCCTCCTTGAGGCCGTCGAGATCCTTGATGTCGCCGCGACGCACCTTCGCGCCGAGCGCGGCCACCGCCGCCGCTGCGGTGTCCGACCGGGCCAGGCCGGTGACCTCGTGCCCCGCGGCGATGAGTTCGGGAATGATGTACGAACCGGAATGGCCGGTCCCACCGGTGACGAAAACGCGCACGCTACTGCTCCTGGTGAATGGTGTGGCGCGAGAAATTGTGGTGCACGCGCCGTGGCGAATTCTTGTGTCGAATTCGTTCGGCTCAGTCGGTACCTGTTCAGGTTGCCATTGGCCCGAGTTGATGTCCAAGACCTCTTTCAGCTGTGGTGATACCCTGGAGGCATCACCGGGCCGGGAGGTGCCATGGATCTGGACCTGCGCAAGCTGCGCTACTTCATGGCCGTGGCCGACCGGTTGCACTTCGGCCGTGCCGCCGACGAGCTGCACATCGCGCAGCCGGTGCTCAGCCGGCAGATCCGCGCGCTGGAACAGGATCTCGGTGCCTCGCTGTTCACCAGGGACCGCCACGGCGTGGTGCTGACCGACGCCGGCCGGCAACTACTGACCGACGCCGGTCCGCTGCTCGCCTCCGCGCACGCGGTCCGCCGCCGGGTGTCCGTGGCGGCCCGCGGCAACCGGCGGCTGGTGGTCGGCTTCCGGACCGGCATCCCGGTCATCCCGGCGGCGCGGGCGTTCCAGGCCAGGCATCCGGATGCGGTCGTGGACGTGCAGCGGACGGAATGGGACGACCAGGCCCTGATGCTGCTCGACGGCCGCGTCGACGTCGGTTATGTGCGGCTGCCCATCGACGAGACCGGCTTGCGCGTCACCCCGCTGTACGCCGAGCCGCTCATGGCGGTGCTGCCCGCCGACCACCGGTTGGCCGGCAAGGAGGCGGTCACCGAGGCCGACCTGGCCGGCGAGCCGCTGGTCTGGCACGCCGATCCGAGCACGCAGCCCACGAGGCGCCCGCACCCCGACTCCGGGCTGCGGGTGCACGGGGTGGAGGAGAAGCTCGAACACGTCGCGGCCGGCCGGGGCATCTCGTTCGTGACGCGTTCGGAGACCGTGTTCTACTCGCGTCCGGACGTCAGCTACGTGCCCGTCCCGGATCTGCCGCCCGACCAGGTGTGCCTCGCGGTGGCGGCATCGCGCACGTCGCCGCTGGTCGACGATTTCGTCGCCGCGGCCGCGGCGACCGCGGAGATCACGGCGGAATGTGGGAACTACGAGTCGGGCGCGGCTTGAGGAGTCCGGCGCGGCTTGAGCCCCGCCGCTGAGCAGCCAGCCAGTCGCGGGCCGCGTTGAATCGCAGCCTACGAGCCG
>DASZXM010000725.1:0-2038 GCA_035546415.1 Pseudonocardiaceae bacterium | reverse complement strand
CCTACTCGGACTGGGGCAAGCCGGTGACCGTCCAGGCACCGCCCGCTGACCAGGTCGGATCACTCGGCGGCAACTGAGCCGTTCCCGCGGGCGGGAAACAGCCGTTCCGGTCCGTGGGAACCGGTCCGCTGTTACGGTCGTCTCACCGGGTGCCGATCCGGGTATTCGTTCGAGGGGACCACATCATGCGGAGCAGGACTCTGGTCGCGGCGGCCGGCATCGCCATGATGGCGGTGGCCGGCTGCTCGACGAGCATCACCGGCCAGCCCGCGCCGCAGGGTGCGGCGGGCTCGGATTCCGGCGGTGGCAGCGCCCAGATCGCGTCCGTCGCCGATCTGGGCGCCGTCGTCCAGCACAACGCGGACGCCAAGGACTCGGTGCACTTCGACAGTTCCATCGGCATGTCCGGCGACGGTGCCATCACGGCGACCGGCGACATGAAGTTCGGCAACGGCCAGGCGTCGGCGCGGATGGCGATGACCATGCCCGGCCTGGGCGACATCCAGATGGTTCTGCTGGGCACCGCGATGTACATGAAGCTGCCGGCCGACCTGCTGAGCGAACTCGGCCAGTCGGACAAGCCGTGGGTGAAGGTCCCGCTGGACGGTGTGACGGCGTCCGCGCTCGGCTCGTCGGTGGACCTGGCCGGTGAGATGGACCCCACGCACATGATCGACGAGATCAAGTCGGCCGGCACGATCAAACAGGTCAGCCACCAGGAGCTGAACGGCGTGTCGACGACGCACTACTCGATCGACGTCGACGTGGCGAAGCTGGCGCAGTCGATGACGGACAACGAGGCGGAGAAGCAGGCGTTGTCCACGGTGACGACGCAGACGATCCCGTTCGACGTCTGGGTCGACGGCGCCAACCTGCCGGTCAAGATCGTCACCAACATGTTCTACTCGATCACGCCGGGGTCGAAGGCCACGCAGATGACCACGACCACGAACTACTCCAACTGGGGCGAACAGGTGTCGATCACGGCACCGCCCGCCGACCAGGTGGGCACGATGGGCGGCTGACGCCCGCCCGAGCCCCTGTCACGTTTCCCGCCGCTCCCCCGTCCCTGTCCTGACACGACCGACGGACGACGAGGGACGACAAAGGGGGGTGCGGCGATGCGTGTGCTGGTCATCGGCGCGACAGGCATGATCGGCCGACCCGCGGTGCGCCGACTGCTGGCGGACGGCCACCAGGTGACCGGGCTGGCCAGGGACGAGAGCCGGGCGGCGGTCGTGGCGGCGCAGGGTGCGACACCCGTGGTGGGCGACCTGTTCGACCCGGACTCGCTGGCGCGGGTGCTGCCCGGCCACGAGGCCGTGCTGAACCTGGCCACCCGGATCCCGTCGCCGGGCAAGGCCATGCTGGGGATGGGCTGGGCAGAGAACGACCACGTCCGGAGGGACGGCAGCGCCGCCCTGGTGACGGCAGCCCTGGCAGGTGACGACGTGCGGGTCATCGTCCAGGAGGGGATCACGTTCTACTACGCCGACGGCGGCGACACCGAAATCACCGAGGAGTCGCCGGTCGCCGTGCCGAACGCGCTGCGGTCGTCGGTCGAGGCGCACGAGAACGTCGCCCGGTTCGCGGCCGACGGCGGCCGGGTGGGCGTGCGCCTGCGGATCGGCGAGCTGCACGGTGACGACCCGATGACCAGGACGATGCTGCGCGGCGCCCGGTTCGGTACGCCGCTGGTGTTCGGTGACCGGGACGGCTGGACGGTCGTGGTGCACCCGTCCGACGCCGCGACCGGCGCGGTGGCGGCGTTGGCGGCGCCCAGCGGCATCTACAACGTCGCGGCGCCACCGCTGCGCAAACGGGACGTCGGCGCGGCGTTCGCGGCGCTGGCCGGCGTCCGGAAGGCCAGGGCGGTCCCGGCCGGGCTGCTGCGCATGCTGGGACCTGCCGAGACGTTCGCCCGCTCGCAGCGGGTGGTGTCCACGAAACTCACCGAGACGACGGGCTGGCGGCCGCGGCTGCACACGCCGTCGGCGGAGTGGCTGACGCGGTGACGCCACGGCGGCGGGCCGGGGAG
>DASZXM010000724.1:0-2284 GCA_035546415.1 Pseudonocardiaceae bacterium | reverse complement strand
GTCGTGCCGATGTCCAGGCCGACCACGCTGTCGTCCGGGACCAGTGCCGCCGCGCGCTCCGCCAGCAACGACTTCGTCGCCCGGTCGTGCGGCGCGTGCACGTCGAACGGTTCCTCCGGTACGCGCAGTGTCAGCGCGGCGCCACCGTAGGTACGGACCAGTTCGCCGTTGCGGTCCAGCAGCTTCAGATCCCGGCGGATCGTCGACTCGCTCACGCCCAGCCGCTCCGCCAGGCCACGCACCGAGGCCACACCGGTCGTACGGAGCGTTGCGACGATCTGCGCATGCCGGCTGCTCGATGTCACGCAGAAAACGTAGCATTGCTGACTGAAGTCGGTCATCGGCAGGGAAAGGAACGGTCTTCGTGCGCGAAACGGACGACGTGGACGTCTTGTTCGCCGGTGGGGTCTTCTGTGACCTCGTGTTCGGCGGCGTCCCACACCTGCCGACACCGGGCAGTGAGGTGTACGCGGACCAGTTCGACGTCACCGCGGGCGGCACCGCCACCCGTGCGGTGGCCGCGGCCCGGCTGGGCCTGCGGACCGGGCTGTTCGCCGTCATCGGGTGCGACATGTTCGGTGACCACGTCACCGCGCAGCTCGGCGCCGAGGACAACCTGGACCTGCGCTGGCTGCGGCGGGTGCCGGGCGTGTGCACGCCGGTCACCGTGGCCGTCACCGACGAGCACGACCGGGCGTTCCTCACCTACGAGGACCCGGCCGTGCGGCGTCCGGAGACGTGGGGCGACAAGCCGCTGCCGCACGCGACCGTGCTGCAGTTGGGCATCGGGGCCGCCCTGCCACCGTGGGCCGCGGAGCTGCGCGAACGCGGGTCGCTCGTGGTCGGCGGGGTCGGGTGGGACGCCACCGGGCTGTGGTCGTCCGACCTGCTGCGCAGGCTGGCCGAGGTCGACGTGTTCGTGCTCAACGCCGTGGAGGCCGTGCGGTACACGCGCACCGACTCCGTGGAGAAGGCCGTGAAGCTGCTCGCCGACCTCGTGTCGCTGGTCGTCGTCACCGACGGCAAGGACGGTGCCGTCGCCGTCGACTCCGGCACCGGTGAACTGCTCCGCGTTCCCGCACCCTGTGTCCCGGTCGCCGACCCGACCGGTGCCGGCGACGTGTTCACCGCGAGCCTGATCACCGGGCTGCTGCGGGACTGGCCGCTGGCCACCCGGCTGCGGTTCGCCGCGATCTGCGCCGCCTTGTCCGTGCGCACCCTCGGCGGTGCCAGCAGCGCGCCCACCTGGGCCACGGTGCTGGACTTCCTGGCCAGGACCCCGGACGTGTCGGCCGACGACCGCGCCCTGATCATGGCAGCAGCAGGTTGACGTCGCCGAACTCGTGCCACAGGTAGCCACCCTCGATGGCCGCCGTGTAGCAGCGGTCCAGCAGGTCGGGCGGTGCGATCGCGGCGAGCATGTCCAGGTGCGACGCCCGCGGCTCGTGGAACCCGGTGAGCAGGCCGTCGACCACGCGGACACCGCGCTCCGGCGTGATGATCACCTCGGTCCAGCCGGCGACCGCCGTGACGATGCCGTCCAGGTCGGCGGCGCTCTCCAACGCCCGCACGGCCGTCGTGCCGATCGCGATCACCCGGCCGCCGGCCGCCTTGGCCTGGTTGACGATCCGGGCCGTCGTGGCCGGGACCGCGAACCGCTCCGGGTACGGCCGCTCGTGCGCCTCCGGTGACGCCACACCGGTGTGCAGTACGATCGGCGCGACCAGCACACCCGCCGACACCAGCCGGGTGACCAGGCGGTCGGTGAACGGCCGGGCCGCGCTGGGCATCTCGGCGCTGCCCGGTTCGGTGGCGAACACCGTCTGGTAGTCCGACATCGGCCAGGCCCGGGGTACGTAGCCGTAGCGGATCGGCCGGCCGTGGCGTTCCAGGTAGGCCAGGTCGACGCCCCGGAGATCGGCCACCCACAGGCGTTCCCGCGAGTAGCGGCGCAGCAGTTCCACCCCGGCGCCGCCGGGCAGCGCGAACCGCAGGCCCGGCTCGCCGCCCGGATGGGGCACGGTCGCCTTGGCCGCATCGCGGCGCAACTCCACCAGCCACGTGCCGTCCGGGTGTTCGGTGGACAGGTGCAGGGTCAGACCGGCGTCCGGGATCGGCACGGCCGCCGGGACGGTGGCGGACGTGTTCACCACCAGCACGTCGCCGGGGAGCAACAGGTCGGGCAGGTCGGTGAACCGGTGGTGGGTCACGCCGTCGCCGGCACCGACCAGCAGCCGGACCCCATCGCGGGCAAGCCCACGGGCCTCCGGCGGCTCGTGCGCCT
>DASZXM010000723.1:0-2459 GCA_035546415.1 Pseudonocardiaceae bacterium | reverse complement strand
ACGACCCGGCCCAGTTGGCCAAGGTGCTGAAGGCCCTGGAAGGCGTGCAGAAGGACTTCAACGGATCGGCTTCGGGCGGCAAGAAGGTCTCGCTGGCCGACCTCATCGTGCTCGGCGGTGCGGCGGGCATCGAGCAGGCGGCCAGGGCGGCGGGCCACGACGTGACGGTGCCGTTCACGCCGGGCCGCACGGACGCCTCGCAGGAGCAGACCGACGTCGAGTCGTTCGCGCCGCTGGAGCCGAAGGCCGACGGGTTCCGCAACTACCGCGGCAAGGACGACGGTCTGCCCTCGGAGTACCTGCTGGTCGACCGGGCGAACCTGCTGAACCTGTCCGCACCGGAGATGGCCGTGCTGGTCGGCGGCCTGCGCGTGCTGGGCGCCAACTTCCAGGACTCGCCGGTGGGCGTGCTCACCACGCGGCCGGGTGTGCTGACCAACGACTTCTTCGTGAACCTGCTCGACATGGGCACGGAGTGGCAGCGCACGGACGACGCGGAGCGGTTCGAGGGCCGCGACCGCTCCACCGGTGAGGTCATCTGGACCGGCAGCCGGGTCGACCTGGTGTTCGGGTCGAACTCGGAACTGCGGGCGGTCGCCGAGGTCTACGCGGCCGACGACGCGGGCGAGAAGTTCGCGCGCGACTTCGTGGCCGCGTGGCACACGGTGAGGGACGCCGACCGGTACGACGTCGCGTGATCCGACGGTTCCGGGGCGGCCGGGAGATTCCCCGGCCGCCCCGGAACATCGGACGTCTGGTCAGCGGCTCCGCTCGATCTCGTCCAGCCTGCGGCGCAGATCGGCCGGGCCCCACACGGCGATCGGGTCCGTCGCGCCCTCCGCGTGCGCGGGGAACACGTCCAGCCACCCGGCGTGCCGGTCGGTGAACACGAGCGTCGTGGGCACCAGCGGGCGCCCGTTGCGGCCCTCGTCGGAGGGCAGGAACTCCCAGTAGCCGTCCTCACCGGGCCCGGTCCACGGCATGTAGAACCACCCGCTGCGGGCGATCAGCAGATCGCTGACCTGGTCCTCGACGGCGAACCCGCCCAGCCGCGACTGTAGGTTCCCGGCGGCCAGCGCCCGCAGCCACCACGGCGCGGACATCTCGGCCACCACGCGCCGCGCCGAGTTGTAGAGGTTCACCACCTGGCTCTCCGGCGCGCGGTGGATCCACGCGCGCCGCACCTGGGACGGCCGTCTGGCCGCGCCGATCGGTCCGGTCGGCTCGACCGCCCGCGACCACTCCAGGTCGATGAGGGGCTCCACCCGGATCGCACGATCCGTCTCGAAGTCGGGACTCACAGCAAGTTCCTCGGCTTGCGAGCTGGGTGGTGCGTCAGGGTCGAGGACCGCCATCGTTCACCTCCGCACGGCCCGGTGACGGGTCTGTAATGGTCGGCTCTGCTATCGAGTTGAGCGCGTCATTGTGCCCGCTGTCACGTTTCTGTGCGAGAACTCACGCCTATCCTGACGACCCGTTAACGGCATGTTCCCGATGTGTTTCCCAACACTCTTCGGCACCGGTTCGCAACCGTTCGAGATCGGCCGTGGCACCCGCACGTGAGGTGACAACATTGGCAACCTCGCAACTCGACGGCGAGGTGGAACGGCCCGGCAAGACATCGGACAGGTGATCCCGACCCACCGTTACGCCGCCGTGTTGGACACGCAGCGTAGCGCGCAACCTGCGGATATCGCCAGAGCCGATCGGGTGAAGCCAGCGGATGGGGCAACAAAGCAGAGCAATGGGACTACCCACCGTAGTCCCATTCGACCACGGTCCACGTGCGCTCAGTGGGCTCCCGAACCCGTCCGGTAATCCACGGAATCCCCCGTGAGTTGCAGGAAAGCCTCTTCCAGGGACCCCGAGCGGGGGCTCAATTCGTGGAGCACGACGCCATTCCCGGCGGCCAGCTCGCCGATCGCCGCCGCGTCCATTCCGGCGACCACCACGGCCGGATTTTCGTCGGTTCCCGATTCATCGGGCCGAACGGCGGCGCCGGCCTTGGTGAGCATTGCCGAAAGGTCGTCCAACTGGGGGCTACGCACCCGGGTCTCCAGCGCGCCGTGGTTGGCGGTGAATTCCTCGGTGGAGCACTGCGCGATCAGCCGACCACGCCCGATCACCACGAGGTCCTGAGCCGTCAGCGCCATCTCCGACAGCAGATGGGACGACACGAAGACCGTCCGGCCCTGCGCGGCCAACTGGTGCATGAACTTCCGAATCCACAGAATGCCTTCAGGATCCAAACCGTTCACGGGCTCATCGAACAACAACACACGCGGATCACCCAACAAGGCACCAGCAATCCCCAACCGCTGCGACATGCCCAGTGAGAAGCCACCGGCCCGCTTGCCGGCCACGGACGTCAGCCCGACCAGTTCCAGCACCTCGTCGACCCGGGCCACCGGCAGCCGGTTGGACGTGGCCAGCCACCGCAAATGCGATCGCGCGGAGCG
>DASZXM010000722.1:0-1987 GCA_035546415.1 Pseudonocardiaceae bacterium | reverse complement strand
CGGCCGCGGCCTCGTTCGGTGCCCCGGCCGGTGTTCCCCAGCCTCCGACGAATTCCCGGGCGCCGGGTTTCCGCAGGCCACCGCACCCTCGGTCCGCCGGCAGCCGGGTTCATCGAGCCTGCACCCGACCGTGGCCGGGTCGGTTGCGCGGCGGAACTACACTCGGCGCGCCGCGGCTGAGCCTGTCCGTGTCCGCCGGCCGGATCGGCGACCATTTGCCCGACCGCTTCTGCGAGGCTTCATGAGTTGGCTCGACGCCGTGCCAGTTGGGCTGTTGTCCGCCGTCTGGCTGTTCGTTCCTGGCCTGTTGGTCACCTACGGGTACGGGCTGCGCGGCTTCGCGGCCTGGGGGCTGGCGCCGGTGGTGTCGGTGGCCGTGGCCGCGACGACCGCCGTGGTCGCGCAGAAGATCGGCGTGCCGTGGTCGGTGCCGCTCGTGGTCGTCGTGGCGGTCGCCATCGCCGTCGTCGTCAGCGTCGTCGCGTTCCTGTTGCGGCGTCGTTGGCCCGCGCTGCCCGCCGACCCGCGCCGCGTCACCCTCGCGGCCGCACTCGGCATGGTGCCCGCCGTTCTGCTCGGCTTCATCACCTTCGTGCACGGCGTGCAGAGCCCTACCGCGCTGTCGCAGACCTACGACGCCGTGCTGCACTACAACACCGTCAGATCCATTGTGGACACCAAGGACGCGTCGTCACTGGTGTTGGGCACGGTGGGCATTCCGGGTGAGTCGAACATCTTCTATCCGGGTGGCTGGCACGACATCGTGTCGCTGGTGGTCATGTCCGGCGGGTTCGGCATTCCGGCCAGCGTCAACATGGTGTCGCTGGTCATCGGGATCGTGGTGTGGCCGGTGTCGTGCATGGCGCTGGTGCGGCAGGTCGTGGGGCGGTCCGCTGTCGCGCTGGCCGTCACCGGGGTTCTCAGCATCGCGTTCACCGCGTTCCCGTGGGATCTCCTCAGCTTCGGCGTGCTGTGGCCGAACCTGCTCGGTATGGCGTTGGTGCCAGCCGTGCTCGCCGCCGTGCTGTCCGTCACCGGGTTGGCCCGCGAGGACGCCGTGGGACGCGGCCGGGCGTGGTTGATGCTTCCGGTGGCGCTGGTGGGCACCGGGTTCGCGCACCCGAACGCCGTGTTCACCGTGCTCACGCTGTCCGTCGTTCCCGTGCTGATCGGTGTCGGGCGGCGGTTGCCGCGGCTGCGGGCGAACGGTCGGCTGGGGCGTGGCGTCGCCGAGTTCGGTGGCACCGTCGTCGTTGTCGTGGCGTTCTGGTACTGGGCCGACACGACTCCCGTGTTCGCGTCCGTGCGCGACTTCTACTGGGCGCCCTTCGACACGCAGGCCCGTGCCGTCGGCGAGGTGCTGTTCGCGTCCACCACCGGGTACCGCGCGCTGTGGCTGCTGGCACTGCTCGTGCTCGGCGGACTGTTGCTGTTCCGGCGGATCGTGGAGATCCGCTGGCTGGTCGCGGGCTTCGTGATCACCGGCTTCCTGTACGTGCTGTCGGCGTCCGAGAACGACAGTTTCAGCCAGCAGTTCACCGGTTTCTGGTACAACGACCCACACCGGCTGGCCGCCATGCTGCCGGTCACCGCCGTGCCGCTGGCCGTCGTCGCCGTGGTGTGGCTGGGCCGTCAGGGAGCGGCGTTGCTGGAGCGCAGGCCGCAACTGGTCACCGCCCTGCGCGGCCGGGCGTTCGCGGCCGCCACGCTGGTCGTCGTGGTGCTGCTCGGCGTGCTCACCGGCGGGTTGTACGCCGGCAAGCACGCCATGGTGATCCAGACCGTGTACGTGCGGCCCCGGTCGGACCCGAGCCTCCAGTTCGTCAGCCCGGCCGCTGAGTCGTTCTTCGCCCAGGTGCGGCAGCACACACCACCGGATGCCGTGGTGGCGAACAACCCGTGGGACGGCAGTGCGCTGCTGTGGGCGCTGGCCGACCGGAGGGTGCTGTTCCCGCACATGGGCGTGCAGACAACCGCCGACCTGCGG
>DASZXM010000721.1:0-19104 GCA_035546415.1 Pseudonocardiaceae bacterium | reverse complement strand
TGGGGCGTTTGCGGTTCGGGCGGGCTACCGGTGAGTCGGCGCGGGCTGCTGGGCGGGCGTTTGCCGTGCTTGATCTGGGGGCCTTGTTGCAGGCTGTGGCGCAGTTGATCGACAGCACCGTTGTTCGGTGGGTCGTGTCGGGTGTGGGGCTCGTGTTGGTTGTCGTCGGTGCTCTGTTGATCTTCCAGTGGCGGCGGCAGGCCGTGGCCGGCTGATGGTGGGCCGTCGACTACTGGTCCAGTGTTGCGACCTCGTCCTCGTCGGTCGGCTCCTGCTGCTGCCGGCCGGGTGAGTTCAGGTGGGCCCTGGCCTCCAGGGTGACCTCCGACGACGGGCGGCCGGCGCGCATCCGGAACACCGGTTGGAACGGGAGGCCGTCGTTGAACTTCGCCTCCAGTTCCGCGACCCGGTCCGCCACCGCCGGGTTCACTATGTCCGCTAGGCTCCGAATGCCCGATTGCGGTTCGTTGCGGGCCAGGTACGTCGCCGCCGCTCGGGCACGGTCCAGGATCTCCCGGTCGAAGTTCACCGTCCGCTGCACCCGACGCCCGTTGCCCGGTGATCTACCGGTAACCTTTCCCTCGTCCGGCGGAGTGGTGGTGTCGTCCGGAGATTGGATCACGATGCCCCTCCACGGCAGGTCGGCTCGACTGTTGTCTCGCGATGTGGTTGCTGGTAGTGCTGCGGTGAATCTTGCCCACCGGCAGGTGCGCCCGGTCGCAGTAGCTGCTCATGGACCGTCCGGCTCCCACTATGTGGACTGGCTGGACGTACGGTCCGTGATATCGCACACAGCCGGTGACGACTCGTGCGCAGGCGGGTGAACCTTTGGGCTGACTGGGGCGAACGTGCGGTTTGCGTGCCGGTCAGGCCCTCCCGCGACCGATGATAGGTGTGGTCAGATATTGGACGTAATATAGCCCGACGATCACTGGACTGGGACGGGACACGACTCTGCGCGCATCGACCACTACTCCTCGTCAAGCTGACATGTTGTACTCGTCACTAGTAGGACAAGAGGCGGGCACCATCCCTGGCAGGTGGCAGCCAACCTCCCCCGTCGCATCAGGGAGGACGAGATGACCGGCTCGGCCCTCAACCATCCGCTCGCCGCCGGGAGCCTCGGCACCAACGGTGTGAGCCAGTGGATCCTCAACAACGCCGTGCCGCTGCTGCTCCTGGTGGTCGCACTGCTGCTGCTGTACTTGGGCGGCGGCAAGGGTGACAACGCGGGTGTCATGCGCCGCATCGGTGGCGTGTTCGTCGCACTGGCCATCATCGGCCTCGCCGTGTCGGGAGCAGGCGTGGACCTGGGCAAGTGGCTCGCCAACCTGTTCACCGGCTGACCACTGGGGGCCCCTCGTGCAGGTACGCACCGACGACGAGGTCTACCGCGTTGACGCGGTCTGGCTGGGCCCACCGAAGGCCACCTTCCCGTGGCGGGCACGGTATGTGGCCTGGGGTGTCGGCATCCTGGTGTTCGTGCTCGTCCTGACCGGCGAACGTGCCGTCGGCTTCGGGTTCGGTTTCTTCACGGTGGCGTGGGCGTTGATCGCCACTGTCGTGTTGACCAGGCTCATCTGTTCCCGGATCAGCCACGAGCGGCCCCTGGGTGCCGTGTTCACGATGTGGGTCCGGGAGTTGAACACCCCTCGCGAGACCACCGCGGGCAACGGCGGTGCGGCCAGTGCGACCAAGATCCACATTCGACCGGAACGGCCTCGCCCCCGCAGGGTGAACCGGTCCCGGGGACGGGCGAGCCAGGCCGCACGATCCGCCCAGAACATCCAGTATGTCCACCATGCCCCGGGTTGGGCCGGTCAGCCGGCCGGTCGTACCCGGGGTGGTGCGGTTCGGCCTCGCAGCAAGGAGGTAGGCGGTGTTCGGACGCCGGGCAGGACGTGATCAGGGACGTGATCACCGTGCGGCCCACCGGGTGCCCCCACAGCACATCGTCCCGCCCGCACAGGAACGGCAGCAGACGTACAGCAAGCGCGGTCGTCGGCTGCCCGGTGAGCAGGCGGTGCCGAGCTACACGCCGTCGATCGCGGCCCGCAGCATCGACGGTCACCTGCTGCGTACCGGTCAGGACGTCTACGCCTGGTACCGCCTCGGCCCGCAGCGCTGGTCGTTCCGTTCCGACTCGCAGCGCCAGGACCTGATCACCGCGATCGCCGGCCAGTACGCCGAGCTGCAGGGCCGCTGGCTGCACCTGCGGGTCACGACCCGGCCGTTCCCGATCCGGATGTGGGCCGAGGCGCACGTGCACAACGCCGTGAACCGGCTGCCCGACACGCAGGGCGCGCTGTCGTTCGACGACTACATGGTCGGCGAGCAGCAGCAGCTGCTGGGCCGGTCGATGGCCGAGAAAGAGGTGTACCTGGGCGTCCAGGTGCAGACCAGGCGGATGGTGGACAGGGCCGTCGAACGCGCGGCCCCGTTGCTGCGCAGGGTGTTCCCGGACGCCGTGGACGCCGAGCTGGTCGCACTGGACAGCGAGGTCGAGCACCTGGACCAGGTGATCGGCTCCGCCGGGCTGGACGGGCGGCCGGTGACGGCCGAGGAGATGTCCTGGCTGATGCACCGCTCGTGCTCGCTGGGCCTGCCCGCGCCGCGCAACCTGCCGGCCGTGCCCAGCTCCACCTGGGAGCCGGAAGACCTGGCCAGCTTCACCGACGCGGCCGACTTCCACACCGAGCCCTACGCGCCGACGGTCACCGTCCGGGGCCGCACCGGCTCCAACGCCGGCATCAAGCGACACGTCGCCGTGCTGACCGTCGGGCAGATGCACGGCCTGCAGATCCCCGAGGTCGACGACCCGTGGGTGCAGCATTCCGACCGCCTGGCAGCGGCCATCGAGTGGTCGGCGCGGATCTACGTGCGCCGTCCGGAGGAGGTGGCGAACGAGCTGGGCCGGCAGATGAACAAGGTCCGCTCCCAGGTCCGCCACTACACCGACGAGCACGAGCTGGAACCGCCGCAGTCGCTGACCCGGCAGGCGTCGCGGGTGCTGGAGATCGACGACGAGATGACTTCCGGCTTCACCGCGCTGGCCACCCGGGTGCGGTCGTGGTGGCGGCTGGCCGTGTCGGGTGCGACGGAACGCGAGGCGCTGCGGCTGGCCCAGCAGCTGCTGGAGCTGTACAAGCCGAAGGTCGCCATCGAGCACCCGGAAGCGCAGTACGCGATGGCCCGCGAGTTCATCCCCGGCGAGCCGCTGGCCAACACCGCCTACCTGCGCCGCGGGTCGGTCGTGTGGGCCGCTGCCGCCGTGCCGTCGGCGACCGCCGAGGTCGGTGACCGGCGCGGTGTGCTGCTCGGCGAGACGTGCACGGCGACGCGTCGGCCGGTGGCGTGGGACCCGTGGATGGCGCAGGAGATCCGGGACGGTTCCGGGCTGACCGCCCTGGTCGCCGGCCTCGGTGGCGGTAAGTCGTTCCTGGGCGGCGGCCTGGTCTACAAGACGCTGCGGTCGGGCGCGTACTGGACGTTGCTGGACCCGTCCGGACCGCTGGCCCGGCTGTGCGACCTGCCGGAACTGCGTCCCTACGCGCGGCCGATCAACCTGCTCAACGCCCAGCCCGGCATCCTCAACCCGTACCGGGTGGTGGCCGAGCCGGAACTGGAGCACTTCCTGGACGAGAGCGACCCGGAACGCGCGTGGCGCCGGGAGAAGGCACTGGCCGCGGCGACCCGCCGCCGGCTGGTGCTGGACGTGCTGACCGGTTTGCTGCCCTACGAGGTGGCCCGGCTGCCGCAGACCCGGATCGTGCTGCTGCGCGCCGTCCGTACCGTGGGTGGCCGGTTGGACGCCAACCCCGGTCAGGTCTTCGAGGCGCTGCGCCGGGACGCCAGTGAGCACCACGAGCACGCCTCCGTGGTGGCCGACTTCCTGGACGAGATGCGGGAGCGGATGAGCCTGCTCATCCCGGAGCAGGACGCCGACCCGTACTCCGAGACCCGGGACGACCGGCTGACCGTGCTCACCATGGCCGGCCTGACACTGCCCAAGGACGGGGTCGGCCGCGAGCACTGGACCGACGCCGAGGCGCTGGGCGTCGAGCTGCTGAACCTGGCGGCGTGGCTGACCCAGCGATCGATCTACGAGCGGCCCAAGGACCTGCGCAAGGGCGTCTGGATCGACGAGGCGTTCTTCCTGGCCGAGGTGCCGACCGGCCGGGTGCTGATGAACCGGTTCGCCCGTGACTCCCGCAAGTGGAACGTCCGGGTGCTGTTGTCCAGCCAGATCCCAGCGGACTTCCTGCGCATCCAGGGTTTCGTCGCGCTGTTGGACTCGGTGTTCGTGGGCCGGTTGGACGACGACGACGCGCAGGCCGACGCGTTGCGGCTGCTCAAGGTGCCGGTCGGCGCCGGCTACGAGCAGGTCGTGGCCAGCCTGGGCCGCCGGCCGGGCGGCGAGCGCGGCATGACCGAGCGGGACCGCGCGCCACGGCAGTTCATCTTCGGTGACGGCGCCGGTGGCGTGGAACGCATCCGGATCGACTTCTCCGGCAGCCACCTGGACCACCTGCGCACCGCGCTGGACACCACGCCGGACGCGATGCGCGAGGCGCCCGCCGCTCGCGCGGCTCTGCCCGCGATGCCCACCGACCTGATGCCGGAGACCTCGCGTGGCCGTGGCCGGCACGCGGAACCGGACTTCGACGACGAGTTCGCGGCCGAACTGGAGGTCGGTCTCGCGGACGACCTGACCGACGACCTCGTGCCGACACCTAGCGGCGAACACCCGGAGTCCGACGGCCCGCTGCGCCGGTCGGGTCGGGGGGACGCCAGGTGAACACCATTGCGACCGGTGGCGATGAGGGCTGCCCATGAACGCTCCGTGCAAGCCCGATTCTGACTGTGCCGCCATGAAAATCGGCATCGCTGCGGCAAACGCCGAAGTGAGAATCCCGGTCCGGCGAGGCCCCGAATGAACCTGCCGACACTTCTGGCCGTCGTTGCTGTCGTGGTCCTGTACGGAGTCCGGCGGCGGGCGCGGTGGCAGCGCGCCGAGCCGGTCGCCCGGCTGCGGTCGAGCCGGAAGTGGTCGGTCATGGTGCTGGTGGCCGGCATCCTCGGCATGCAGATCGTGCTGGGCACGCCGGCGTTCGCCGACCAGTGCGGCGAGGCCCCGGTGCCGGAGCGACCGGGCGCGGGCATGGTCGGCGCGATCGACCCGCCCGCCCTGGACCACGGCGACCCGAACTCCAACTACGGCAAGTACAGCTACGCCGGTTCGGTGTGGCACGTGTACGACAACAACTGCGTGCTGTCCAAGACGATCACCGATCCGAACGCGGTGATCGACACGTGGGCCGGCAACCAGCTGTTCAACATCGGCAAGAACATCGTCGGCGCCACGAACAGCCTGCACTACGCGATGCTGTCCCAGGACAGCATGCTCAAGCCGCTGGACAACGCCGTGGAGAAGGCGGCACAGACCTTCTACGACAATGTCTACGTCCGCTGGTTCGCGCCGGTCGCGCTGCTGCTGGCGATCCTGCTGTTCCGCTACATCTGGACCGGTGACCTGGCGACCATCAGCAGGCGCGGCATGTGGGCGCTGGCCGGCATGTGGCTGGCGGCGTCGGTGCTGGTGCTCGGTCCGGTGTACGGCGAGGTGGACACACTGCTGCTGCAGAAGACCTCGCAGATCCAGGCCGGCTTCGTGCCCGCCGACCAGGTCGACTCGCAGCGCAACACGCTGCCCGACTCGCTGTACGACAACGTGGTGTACCGCAACTGGCTGCGTGGCGAGTTCGGTGACCCGACGTCGCCGCAGGCCAAGAAGTTCGGTGCGGAGCTGCTCAACGACCAGGCGTGGACGAAGTCGGACGTGAACTCCGCCGACGACCAGGCGAAGGTCACGGCGAAGCAGAACGACTACAAGTCGCTGCCCGGGAAGCTCGGCTCGTCGGCCGGTTTCTTCGAGGGCACCGAGGGCAGCCGCACCGGTGACGGTTTCCTGGCGATGTTCCAGGGCATCGCGTACTCGCTGTTCCAGTTGTTCGCCAAGGCGTCCGTGCTGCTGGCCCAGGTGCTGCTGCGGGTGCTGCTGCTGGCGGCGCCGCTGATCGGCCTGGCCGCGATGGTGCTGCCCGAGTTGCTGCCGAAGGTGATGAAGGCGGCGGGCGCTGTGCTGTTCAACGTGCTGCTGCTGTCCGCGCTGGCCGGTATGCACGCACTGTTGCTGAACCTCATCTTCGGTGCGGGGAGCCAGTTGTCGCTGCTCGCCCAGATGTTGCTGGCCAGCCTGATCACGTTGGTGTTCTTCATGATCGGGCGGCCGGTCCGGCGGATGTGGCAGATGGTCGAACTGTCCGTGTCCGCGGCCGGCATGGGCGTACCGGCGCCGTCCGGGCTGTTCTCCCGGATGCGGCGCAAACCCCGGGAGCGGACCGCTCAGGAGAAGTTCTGGGAGGACGTCCGCGGCGGTGACGCGGCCGAACGGCCGGAGGCCGGCGGGGGCGCGCGGGTGCGGCCGGAGGCCAGCTTCGGTGACGCCGGGACGATCCAGGCGATGGCGCAGCGGATGGACCGGCGGGCCCGCGGCCGCGAGCTGCGCGGTGGCACGGGTGCCCAGGGCGCGCCCGCGCTGCCGCCGACCCGCCCCTACGGCTACGGCGGCCCGACGGTGGCCGTGCCCGAGGCGCGGGCCAGCCGCACGGTGGACGCGCCGCCGGCCGTGGACCGCGGCTGGGACCGGGGCGAGGACTCGTTCGTCGTGCCGTCGCAGGTGACGGCACGCAACCGGGATACCGGCCCACGGCGGGCCGAGATGGAGATGGTCGCCGGCAAACCGGTCTTCGTGCTCTACCGGCCCTCGCGGGGGCTGGAGGTGCGGGACAGCAGTTGGGACAGCAGGACGGCGCGAAGCTAGCTAGGAGCACGGTGTCATGCCCATCAGGACCAACCGAGGCCGCGCGGCGGTGTACCGCAGGCTGTGGGGTTGGCCGCTGCGCTCCCCCCGGCACCTCGTGGTCACGCTAGTCATCGTCGCGGTACTGGCGATCGCGATCGCGGTCGTGACGGCGCGGGCCAGCGCGGCCCGGCACCAGCAGGCGGGCGGGGGCACGGCGGCGGGCAGTTCGTCGCCGCTGACACCGGCCGGTTCGGCGGCCGGCACCGGCCCGGGCACCGGCACCAGCGGCAGCGGCACGAGCGGCAGCACGGCGCCGAGCACCCGGTTGACCAGCCCGCCGGAGACGCCGAAGTCCGCGCCGCCCGCGCCGGAGGCGATCTCGGTGATCGAGGCGTGGGGCCAGGCGTGGGTGAACCACCCGGTCGGCATGACGAACGCGGCGTGGGTGGCGCAGCTCAAGCCGTACACCGAGCCGGAGCTGCTGGGCCAGATGGCCACCGTGAACGTGGCCAACATCGACGCCACCCAGCTGACCGGCGCGGCGACGGCCAAGAAGTCCTACACCAGCTCCGTGGAGGCCCTGTTGCCCACCAACGCGGGCACGCTGGACATCACCGCCGTCCACGACTCGCAGCACGGCTGGCTGGTGTCCAGCTACACGGAAGCGTCCTGACATGTTCGTCAAGACCGGGGTCATCGTCGCGGTGGTCGCGGTGGTGGTGTTCGGCGTCGTCCTGGTCACCGGCACGGTGAGCAACGTGGTGCTGGGCGGCGAACAGCAGGCTGCCGACGCCGCGTACCAGAACACCAGCTGCGACGCGAGCCTCGGTCCGTTCGTCGGCACCGATGTCGCCGACGGTGCCACCATGGCCGGTCGGCTGAGCAGCGGGCAGCAGCAGGTGGTGCAGCTGATCATCTCCGTCGGCAAGCAGCGCAACCTGCCGGCGCTGGCGTGGCAGGTGGCCATCCAGGCGGGCATGCAGGAGTCGCACCTGACCAACCTGCCCGGTGGTGACCGCGACTCGGCGGGCATCTTCCAGATGCGGCCGTCCCAGGGCTGGGGCTCCTATCAACAGGTGACGAACCCGACGTACGAGGTGAACAAGTTCTTCGACGTGCTCACCGGCATCCCGAACTGGCAGCATGACCGGCCGGGCGACGCGGCACAGCTCGTGGAACGTTCCGCGTTTCCTTTGGCGTACAACACGTGGGAGGCGATGGCCGCCTATCTGGTGCAACATGTCGGCCAGGTGACCGACCCGAGTGGCTGCGGCGCGAGTGTGGGCAACCTGCTGCCGGCACCGACCGCGGCGGCCGCCAAGGCGATCTCGTTCGCCTTGTCCCAGATCGGCAAACCGTACGTCTGGGGGGCGACGGGACCGAATGCGTACGACTGTTCGGGATTGATGTTGCGGGCCTACCAGTCGGCCGGAATCGACCTGCCGCGCGTGTCCGCGGACCAGTTCCACGCAGGCGCTTTGCTGCCGGTGCGGGACGCCCAACCGGGTGATCTCATGTTCCTCGCCTACGACCCCACCAACCCGACGACCATTCACCACGTTTTCATGTATCTGGGCAACAATCAGATCGTCGAGGCCCCGTACACGGGCCAGAACGTGCGCCGGATGCCGATCAATTGGAACAATCCTCAACTTGTCCAACAAGCCGTTCGTCCGGGAGTCTGATGCCGCATGCGGCCACGGGGCCGAAGAAAAGGTAAGCAGCAGGAGGCGGAGCGCTTGTTCACTCCCGACCCCATCCAGCGCCACGCGGGTCCACCGGCGTCCAGCGCGCCGCTGCACGACTACTTCAGCTCGCCGCGGCCGGGCGCGGACGCCAACTACGTGGTGCTGCCCCGGTCGCTGATCGAGGCCATGCCGCTGCCGTGGCAACAGCACATGAACTACCTGCTGTCCGAGTTCCACCAGGCGTTCGCGCACGTGCAGTGGCCGGTCTACCGGGTGCAGCCGTCCCGGCACGAGAAGCTGGTCGACCTCGACGAGGACCAGTTGGCCGAGGTCGGCTACCTGGTGGAGATCGACGCGGGCGGTGACGTCGTCTACCGCAACCGGGCCGGCCAGGCCGTGGAGCGGCCCGCCGAGACGACGGTGCTGGTGTCGTGCCTGGACCCGATCCCGCCACCGCGGCAGCAGCCCGCGGCCGGCCCCGGCGGCCGTCCGACGGGTCCGCGGCCGGGTCCGATCCCGCAGGCGCCCGCGAACCAGCCGCCGCGCACCGTCGAGCAGGAACGCGAGGACACCCCGCCCAGCGGCTTCCCGGCCCAGCAGCCGCCGCCCGGGCAGCCGGGCCAGCCGTTCGGGCCGACCGGCTACCAGCGGCCGGGCCGTCGTTCGCGGCCCGGTCAGGACTGGTGAAACGCCCTGGTCGGCGAACCGCACACAAAGGGACCTGACGAACCGGTGCCCGCCTGACTACTGTCGAATCGTGGCGGCGCACGGCCGGTCCCCGGCCAGCGGAGCGGCGCGCGGCGGCCAGGACTTCTCCGGCATCCGCGCCGAGTTCGCGTTGCCGGACGACTTCCCCACGGCCGCGCTGGTCGAGGCCGAGCAGGCGGTGTCCCTGCCGCCGGGTCCACGCGAGGACGCCACCGACCTGCCGCTGGTGACCATCGATCCGCCCGGGGCCAAGGACCTGGACCAGGCGATGCTGCTGCGCAGGCGCGGCTCGGGCTACCGGCTGGACTACGCGATCGCCGACCCCGGCCATTTCATCCGTCCCGGTGGCGCCCTGGACCGGGAGGCGCGGCGCCGCGGCCAGACCCTCTACCTGCCCGACGAACTGGTGCCGCTGCACCCGCCGCAGCTGTCCGAGGACGCCGCCAGCCTGCTGCCCGAGGAGACCAGGCCCGCGGTGCTGTGGACGATCGACTGCGACACCGACGGCCGACCGGAGGCCGTGCACGTGCGGCGCGCGATGGTCCGGTCCGTGGCGCAGTTCGACTACGACACCGTCCGCGACCGGCTGGCGGCCGGCCAGCCGCACCCGTCGTACGAGCTGCTGCCCGAGGTGGGCAGGCTGCGCCGGGAACTCGCGGTCGGCAGGGGAGCGGTGGAGCTGCAACTGCCCGAGCAGCAGGCCGTCGCGGACGGCAGCGGCGGCTGGAAGCTGGTGCTGCGGTCCCGGGTGGACGTGGAGGCGTGGAACGCGGAACTGTCCCTGCTCACCGGGATGTGCGCGGCCGACCTGATGCTCGGTGCCGGTGTCGGCGTGCTGCGCACGCTGCCCGGCCCGGAACCGGAGGCGATGGACAGCCTGCGCAGGCGGGCCAGCGCGCTGGGCGTGGACTGGCCGGCCGGTGTCACGGCGGCACGGGTGCTGGCCGGGCTCGACCCGAGCCGGCCGGAGACGCTCGCGTTCCACCTGGATGCGACCCGGCTGCTGCGCGGCGCGGGCTACTCGGTGCTCGACGAGGCCGCGGGCCTGCACGCCGAGACGACGACGCACGCCGGCCTGGGCGCCGCATACGCGCACGTCACAGCCCCGATCCGACGGCTGGTCGACCGGTTCGGCACCGAGATCTGCCTGGCCGTCGCGGCCGGTGTCGACGTGCCGGAGTGGGTGCGCGGCGCGCTGCCCGGACTGCCGGCGCTGATGGCCACGTCCGACGCGCTGGCCAGCCGGGTGGACCGGGCGTGCCTGTCGCAGGTGGAGGCGTGGATGCTGGCCGACCGGATCGGGGACACGTTCCCGGCGGTCGTGCTGCACGCGGAGGCCCACGGCGGTGAGGTGTTCGTGACGGACCCGCCGGTGGTGTCCAAGTGTGTCGGCGACGAACTGCCCGAGGGCGAGCGGATCGTGGTCCGCCTGGCCGAGGCGGACGCCGCCCGCCGGAAGGTCACGTTCGTCCCGGCGGGCGCAGGCGCACCTGGGACAGCGGGCGACCGGTGACGCCGGTCCCCGTCGTCGACGAACTCGGTGATCCGGTTCCGCTGTCCGGCCCGCCCACGGCGGTGGTGTCGATCGTGCCGTCGCTGACCGAGTCGATCGCCCGAACCGTCCCCGGCGTGCTGGTCGGGGCGACGGACTACTGCGTGCACCCGGCCGGCCTGCCGGTGGCGCGGGTCGGCGGCTCGAAGTATCCGAAGCTGGAGCGAATCCTCGCGCTGCGGCCAGGGTTGGTGGTGGCCAACGTCGAGGAGAACCGGCCCGAGGACGTCGCGGCGCTGCGGGCGGCCGGCGTCCCGGTGTGGGTCAGCGCGGCACCGGACTCGGTCCCGGCGGCACTGGCCTCGCTGCGCCGGCTGTTCGCCGAAGTCTTCGCGGTGCCCACACCGGACTGGCTGGCCGCCGCCGACGAGGCGTGGCGGACGGTGGGACCGGTCCGTGCCACCGTCGTCGTGCCGGTGTGGCGCAGGCCGTGGGTGGTGCTGGGCAGGGACACGTTCGCCGGCGACGTGCTGCGCAGGCTGGGTTTCGGCAACGCCTTTGCCGACGCGGCCCAGCGATATCCGCGACCGGATCTCGACGAACTGCACGTTTTGTTCGCATCCGGTCGGGCGACCGGCCTGGTATTGCCGGACGAACCGTACCGATTCACCGCCGAAGACGGGCCGGACGCGTTTCCCACTGTCCGATATGTGCTCATTTCCGGTCGGTATCTGACCTGGTGGGGGCCTTCGCTGGTGGACGCGCGCCCGATTCTCGCCGCCGGCCTCGCCGATCTCGAATAACTAACTTTCGGACCCTTCCCGAATACGTTCGCACCCTGTTGACTGTGGCAGCGCGCATCGGCCCTGCCGGTGCCGTTCCCTGCAGCAAGGAGGAATGCGATGGCATCAAGTCGGGCTCGATTGCTCGCCATGGCGAGCGTCGTCGCGGCCGGCGCCCTGAGCGTCGTGGCGGCGTCCACGGCCGGCACGGTCGCGTCGGCGGCCGCACCGCACACCGTGGCGCCGGTGCCCTTCCACAGTGATCCGATGGCCGGGAAGACGCTGTCCTTCCCGCCGACGACCGACTACTGCCTACAGAACCTGGGCATCCACTGCTACCAGCCGGCGCAGCTGATCAAGGCCTACAACCTGGCGCCGCTGCACAACGCCGGCATCGACGGCCGCGGCAAGACCATCGTGATCGTGGACTCGTTCGGTTCGCCCACCATCAAGAACGACCTGCACGTGTTCGACCAGACCTTCGGGCTGCCGGACCCGCCGTCGCTGACCATCCGGCAGGACGCCGGCCCGGTGCCGCCGTTCGACCCGAACAACAGCGACATGACCGGGTGGGCCGACGAGACCACGCTGGACGTGGAGTGGAGCCACGTCTTCGCGCCGGGCGCCAACATCGTCCTCGAGGAGACGCCGGTCGCCGAGACCGAGGGCGTCGAGGGCTTCCCGGAGATCGTCAAGGCCGAGAACTACGTGATCAACCACCACATCGGTGACGTGATCTCGCAGAGCTTCGGCGCGACCGAGGAGACGTTCCCGAACAAGCAGTCGCTGCTGAACCTGCGTTCGGCGTTCTTCAACGCGGCCGCGCACCACGTCACGGTGCTCGCGTCCTCCGGTGACGCGGGTGCCACCGACTACCAGCTCAACGGCTCGGACCTGTACACGATGCCGGTGAACAGCTGGCCGTCGTCCGACCCGCTGGTCACGTCCGTCGGCGGCACGATGCTGACGCTGGACGACAACGGCAACCGCCTGACACCCGACGTGGTGTGGAACGACCTGAACACGGTCGGCGGCGGCGCCGGTGGCGGTGGCGTGTCGTCCGTCTTCCCGCGGCCGTCGTTCCAGACGGGTGTCCGTCACGTGACCGGCAACCACCGCGGCACCCCGGACATCTCGCTGTCGGCGGCGGTCGATGGCGCCGTGGTGCTGTACTTCTCCTTCGAACCGAACAACGTGGGTTACCACCTGGTGGGTGGCACCAGCGAGGCGAGCCCGGAGTTCGCCGGTGTGGTGGCCATGGCCGACCAGATCGCCCACCACGACCTCGGCACCATCAACAGCCGGCTGTACCTGCTGGGCCGGTTCGGTTCGGCGGCCGGCGTGGTGGACGTGACGAAGGGCGACAACTCGTTCGGCCCGTTCACCAACAGCGACGGCAAGACGTACACCGTCCAGGGCTACGACGCGACGAAGGGCTACGACCTGGCCAGCGGCAACGGCACGGTCAACGCGGCCCGCTTCGTCCCCGCACTGGCACTGGCACCGTAACCACCACACCGTAACCACACCAGGGGCCGGCATCCTCGCGGACGCCGGCCCCTGGTGTGTCGGGGTCGCTCAGTGGAACGCGTGTTCGGGCGCCGGGAACTCCCTGGTGCGCACGTCCTCGGCGAACTGGCTCGCCGCTGACGACAGCACGCCCGCCAGGTCCGCGTACCGCTTCACGAACCGCGGTGCCCTGCCGCGGCGCAGGCCCGCCATGTCCTGCCACACCAGGACCTGCGCGTCGCAGTCCGGACCCGCTCCGATGCCCACCGTTGGGATGCGCAGCTCGTGCGTGACCTTCTTGGCGACCTCCGCCGGGACCATTTCCATCACCACCGCGAACGCGCCAGCCTCCTGCAGTGCCACCGCGTCCGCGAGTACGTCGTCACCCGCGTCGCCGCGGCCCTGGACGCGGTAGCCGCCCAGGTTGTGCTCGCTCTGCGGGGTGAAGCCGATGTGGCCCATGACCGGGATGCCGGCCGACGTCAATGCCTCGACGTGGCGGGCGAAACGGGCACCGCCCTCCAGCTTCACGGCGTGGGCGTTGCCTTCCTTCATGAACCGGACCGCGGTCGCCAGGGCCTGCTCCGGAGACAGCTGGTACGACCCGAACGGCAGGTCGGCCACCACCAGAGCGCGCTTCGTGGCCCGCGTCACCGCCCGGACCAGCGGCAGCAGTTCGTCCACCGTGACGCCGAGCGTGGTCTCGTAGCCGAACACGTTGTTCGCGGCCGAGTCACCGACCAGCAGCACCGGAATGCCGGCCTCGTCGAACAGTTCAGCGGCGTACATGTCATAGGCGGTGAGCATCGGCCACGGCTCGCCGCGTTCCTTCATCTCCTGGAGGTGATGCACACGGACCCGTTTTGCCGGTTTCGCGGCCTGCTGCGGTCCGGCACCGTAGGGAGCCGCCATCTCCTGGGTGGACATCGTCGTCGACCGTCCTTCCGTCGAGGCCCGTCGCCGGGTCCCCGCGTGTGTGCGGATGGTGTACGAGTCGAGCGTGACATCGTGGCGGCACGCACGCACGGGCCTGCGACCAGCCTCACAACGGCGGCGTCAGCCGGCCAGCAGCAGGAACGCCATCCCGCCGGCCATCAGCGCGCGGCACCCCTCCACCAGGAGCGGCTGGCGCAGCACGGCCACCTGCCGCACCTCCTCGCCACCGGCGGTCACCACAGCGCCCCCGGCGGTCGCCACGCCGACCACCCGGGTCGCGCGCAGAACCGACCACACCGCGTAGCCGAGGAAGTAGAAGCCGAACGCCCCGGCCAGCGGCGCCATCGGCATGCCCGGCATACCGGCCATCGCGTCGGGCCCGGTCATCGCGACGACCATGTAGACCATGGCGGCGCTGGCCATCACGTGGTTCGTGTAGACCCAGTTCTCGTGTCCGGCACCGGAGCGGCCACGCAGCAGCAGCGCCGCGAACGCGATCGCCTGCGCGCCGAACAGCGCGATCCACACCGGCGTGGGCAGCACGTCCGTCCACGACAGCACCATCGTGATCATGCAGACACCCATGATCACCTGGCCGACGTCCTCGTGTCGCGGTGGGTCGCCCGCGGGCCGCCTGCCCCGGAAGGTGGCCAGGCGCAGCAGGCACGTCGCCGTGATCCCGGCGAGCACCGCCGTGAGCACCCAGCGGGCCCACTCCGGTTCAGTCACTGTCGCCTCCCGTCCGCTCCATCATGAGTGAACACGGTCCGTGTCCGAAGAGCGACCGACAACCGGGCGACCACAGCCCGTCGTTCGTGTGCAAGCCTCATACCCTGTCGACGCAGCCGCCCGGCGGATTTCGACATCCCCGGGACAAACGGTTACAGCCGCACCGTAGCGCGCTCCCGCCACCCGTTCGTGATCGGCAGGCGCCGGTCGCGGCCGAACGCCTTGAGGCTGATCTTGGTGCCCGGCGGGTACTGGCGGCGCTTGTACTCGGCGGCGTCCACCATGCGCAGGATCTTGTCCACCAGCGCCGGGTCGAAACCGGCGGCCAGCAGGTCCGCGTAGCCCTTGTCGCCCTCGACGTAGTCGTCCAGGACGTCGTCGAGCAGCTCGTAGTCGGGCAGCGAGTCGGTGTCCAGCTGACCGGGCCGCAGCTCGGCCGACGGCGGCTTGCTGATCGAGTTCTCCGGGATCGGCGGTACCTCACCGCGCTCGGCGGCGGCCGCGTTGCGCCACCGCGCCAGTTCCCACACCAGCGTCTTGGGGACGTCCTTGATCGGCGCGAACCCGCCGACCGCGTCGCCGTAGATCGTCGAGTAACCCACGGCCAGTTCGGTCTTGTTGCCGGTGGCCAGCACGAGGTGGCCCGCGGAGTTGGACAGCGCCATCAGCGTCACGCCACGGCAGCGGGCCTGCACGTTCTCCTCGGCCAGGCCGGACAGGCCCAGCTGCCGCACGAACACGTCGACCATGTCGCCGATCGGCTGCACGTCGTAGTGCAGGCCGGTCCGCCGGGCCAGGTCGGCGGCGTCGGACTTGGAGTGCTCCGACGAGTACCCGGATGGCAGGGACACGCCGTACACGGCGTCCGCGCCCAGGGCGTCCACGGCCAGTGCCGCGCACACCGCCGAGTCGATGCCGCCGGACAGTCCGAGCACGACCGACCGGAAGCCGTTCTTGAGCACGTAGTCGCGCAGCCCGGTGACCAGCGCCGACCACACCTCGGCCGGCTCGGGCAGCGGTTCGACGATCGTCGGCGGCACGGTGACCGGGTAGCTGGGCAGCGGCGAGGCGTCCAGCGGCACCCGTCGCACGTCGAACCCGAGGACATTGCCGACCGTGTCATGGCCACCGCCGGGCAGGTCGAAGTCCAGCAGCAGCAGGTCCTCCACGAACTGCGGTGCCCGCGCGAGCAGCTCACCGGTGGCGTCGACGACCATCGAGTCGCCGTCGAACACCAGCTCGTCCTGCCCGCCGACCCAGTTGACGTACGCCAGCGGCGCGGCCGCCTCCCTGGCCCGCCGCTGTACCAGCGGCAACCGCTGGTCGTCCTTGTTCCGCTCGTACGGCGACGCGTTGGGCACCAGCAGCAGGTCGATCCCGGCCGCGCCGAGCGCCGACACCGGACCGCCGTCCTGCCAGATGTCCTCGCAGATCACCATGCCGATGTCCAGTCCGTGCAGTTGGATGATCTCCAGCGCGTTGCCCGGCTTGAAGATCCGCGCCTCGTCGAACACGCCGTAGTTGGGCAGGAAGTGTTTGAACTGCCGGGCGACGACCGCGCCGCGGTACAGCACGGCGGCCGCGTTGCGGGGGCCGACGGCGTCGCGGTCCAGGTAGCCGGTGAACACGGCGATCTCGCCGAGGCCGGCGTCGGCCAGCCGGGTGGCCAGCGATGTCAGCGTCTGCTTGGCGGCCTCGCCGAACGACTCCCGCAGTGCGAGGTCCTCGACCGGGTAGCCGGTGAGCGCCATCTCGGGGAACAGTGCGACGTGGGCGCCGGCCTCAGCGGCCTTGCGGGTCCACGCCAGCACCACGTCGGCGTTGCCGTCCAGATCCCCGACGCACGTGTTGACCTGGGCGAGAGCGATGCGCAGCTGCGGCATGCGTCCATTGTTGTCCACCACGGGGCCTGCCGTGTACCGGATGTGGCGGACGTGTCAACTGGACCATACGGAGTACCCACAGCGGAGGATGGCACGATCACGGTGTGTTCTCCCCCTCCAGCCGTGGCCCGTTCGTCGCCGCCGGCCTCGTCGCCGGCCTGGTCGTCGTCGCACTCGCCGCCACCGCGTGCTCGTCGGTCGACTTCGGGTCCAGCCAGCCTGCGTCGGTGGTGGAGAAGCACGGTCCGGTCGGCCCGGTGCCCGCCGGGTTGACGTCGTTCTACAGCCAGCCGCTGGCGTGGGGCGACTGCCAGTCGTACGCCGTGGACGAGGACGACCAGCAGGCGTACCGCGCGGACGGCCTGCAGTGCGCCCGCCTGACGCTGCCGCTGGACTACGACAATCCGAAGGAAGCCACGATCACCATCGGCGTGATGCGGATCCGGGCGACCGACCAGTCGCAGCGCATCGGTTCGCTGGTCGTCAACCCGGGCGGCCCCGGCGGTTCCGGCATGGAACTGGTGGCGAACATGCAGAAGACGTGGTCGGGCACTGACTTGGCCAAGCGGTTCGACCTGGTCGGGTTCGACCCGAGGGGGGTGGGTTCCAGCCAGCCCGCCATCCGGTGCCTGTCCGGTCCGCAGCAGGACGCGGTCCGCGCGTCGGACCTGGACGACGACACGACGCCGCAGGGCCTGGCGAAGTACGCCGAACAGCAGAAGCGGTACGCGCAGGCGTGTGCGACGAACACGGGCCTGGGCAAGAAGATGCTGGAGAACGTCGGCACGCGGGACGTCGCGCGGGACATGGACGTGCTGCGCTCGGTGCTGGGCGACCGGAAGCTGACGTACCTGGGCTACTCGTACGGCACGGCGATCGGCAGCGCGTACGCCGAGGACTTCCCGCGGAACGTGCGCGCGATGATCCTGGACGGTGCCGTCGACCCGAACCAGAACATCGTCGACGAGTCGGTGGCCCAGGGCACCGGGTTCCAGACGGCGTTCGACAAGTTCGCCGCCTGGTGCGCCGGGCAGCAGCAGTGCGCGCTGGGCCGGACGAGCGACCCGGACGCCGCGTTCAAGGCTCTGGTCAACCCGTTGCTGGAGCGGCCGGTCTCGGTCGGCGACGGCCGCAGGCTCACCTACGACGACGCCACCACCGGCGCGATCCAGGCCCTGTACTCGCAGCAGTACTGGCAGTACCTGAACACCGGCCTGAACGAACTGAAGCAGGGCAGCGGCCGCACGCTGATGGCGCTGGCCGACGTGTACGACGGCCGCCAGTCCGACGGCTCGTACTCCAACGAGCAGGACGCGTTCACCGCGATCCGCTGCGTCGACGACCCGCCGGTCACCGACCCGAAGATCCAACTGGAAGCCATGCGGCGGTACAAGCAGGCGGCGCCGTTCCTGGACGACGGCCGCCCGGCCGTGGCGCAGGGCGACGCGTGCTCGGTGTGGCCGGTGCCGCCCACGGGCAAGCCGCACAAGCTGGCCGCCAAGGGCGTGGCACCGGTCCTGGTGATCTCGACGACGAACGACCCGGCAACGCCCTATCAGGCAGGCGTGAACCTGGCCAAGGCGCTGGGCGGTGGCCTGCTCACCTTCGTCGGCACACAGCACACGGCGTTCCTGCAGAACATCCCGTGCGTCGACAAGTACGGGACGGCCTACCTGACGAACCTTCAGCTGCCGCCGTCGGGCACCCGCTGCACCCGCTGACGGCCCACCAGGGCCGCCAGCACGGCGCCGACGACGCAGATCACGGCCGTGCACAGGAAGATCTCGCGGTACTCGGTCAGCAGCGCCGATTTCAGCGTGGCCTCGTAGCGGTCGAGTTCCCGGTGGAACACGGTCGCGCTGACACCGAACGGCAGCGGGGTGTCCACAGTGGCCGTCAGCGTGTGGAACCGGTGCAGTCCCCACGCGGACAGCGCGGACAACCCCACCAGCATCCCCGTCATGCGCGCCACGACGACGGCCGCTGACGCGACACCGTGCCGATCGGCCGGCACGACCCGCAGCACGGCGGCGGACAGCGGCGCGATCACCAGCCCCAGCCCGATCCCGGCGACCACCAGGTCGGTGTCCATGGTGGGCAGCGGGCCGTAGCGCGCCGTGAGCACGTCGGCGGGCCAGCGGGAGATCAGCACGTAGCCGACGGCGGCGATCACCATGCCGGCGGCGCCGACGACCGCGTCCCCGATCCGTCCGGCGAGCCACCCGCCTGCGACGGCCCCGACGGGCAGTGCGACCAAGAACCGCACCAGCAGGATCGCGGTGCGCGTGGAGTCCATGTCCAGCAACGTCTTCGCGAACAGCTCCAGGTCGACGAGCGTCACCATCAGCGCGGCGCCCGCGGCCAGGCTGGTGCCCAGAGCGGCCAGGAACGGCCGCATCCGCACACCCGCCGGGTCCAACAGCTTGTGCCTGGCCCGCGCCTCCCACAGCAGGAACGCGACCAGCGCCACACCCGCCGCCACCAGCACCGGTACGCCCCACGAGGGCAGCAC
>DASZXM010000720.1:0-8849 GCA_035546415.1 Pseudonocardiaceae bacterium | reverse complement strand
AACTGCAGGGCCGGCAGCAGTCCCTGGACGCGTTCCAGTTCATCCGCGACCACACGCCCGGCTTCGGTGACTCCTACATCGTCGACATCGCGCCGCAGATCGGCATCCGCGAGACCCGGCGGGTGCTGGGCGGCCACCAGCTGTCCGAGGACGACGTGCTGGACTGCGCGGACTTCCCGGACGCGATCGGTGTGAACGGCTGGCCCATCGAGGCCCACGTCGCCGGGACCGTGGAGTTCCGCTGGCAGCGCGGCGAGAACCCGCGCGGGTTCAACCAGCGGCCCTACCGGATGATCGTGCCGCGGCGGGTGGACAACCTGTTCGTGGTCGGCCGGTGCGCGTCGATGACCCACGCCGGACAGTCGTCCGCGCGGGTCACCGGGCCGTGCTTCGCGATGGGCGAGGCGGCCGGCACGGCAGCCGACCTGGCGCTGTCGGGCGGCACCGCCCCGCGCGACGTCGACGTCACTGAGCTGCGGCGCCGTCTGGAACGCGGCGGCGCGTACCTCGGAGGCGACGCATGAACGACCTGCGCAGCAACTTCACCCCGGGCTCCACACCGTGGGCGATGCGCCGGGCGCAGTGGATCGCACTGGGCCTGACCGACGAGGACCTGGAACGGCCGAAGATCGCGATCGTGAACTCGTCGTCCGGCCTGGCGAGCTGTTTCAGTCACCTGGACGGCATCGTGCCGCCGCTGGGGGACGCCATCCGGGCGGCGGGCGGGGTGCCGTTCGAGGTGCGCACGGCGGCGCCGAGCGACGCGATCACCAGTGCGGGCCAGGCCGGCCGGTACATCCTGCCCAGCAGGGACCTGATCGCCAGCGACGTCGAGGTGGCCGTCGAGGGCGCGCTGCTGGACGGCATGGTGTGCCTGTCGTCGTGCGACAAGACGACACCGGGTCACCTGATGGCGGCCGGCCGGCTGAACATCCCGACGATCGTGATCGGGTGCGGCTACCAGCGGTCCGGGTTCTTCCGCGGTGAGCACGTCGACTTCGAGGACGTGTTCCGGTTCGCCGGGCACGTCGCGACGGGCGCGATGACGGTCGACGAGCTGGCCGAGATGAGCCGGTGCGCGATCGGTGGGCCGGGCGTGTGCGCTGGCATGGGCACGGCGAACTCGATGCACATCGCCGCCGAGGCGCTGGGCATGGCGCTGCCGGGCAGCACACCGGTCCTGGCCAACGGCCCGGCGATGTGGGACGCGGTGAACGCGGCCGGCAGGCGCATCGTGGAACTGGTCGCCGAGCAGGTCCGCCCGAGGGACGTGCTCACGCCGGGCGCGTTCCGCAACGCTGTCGTCGCCGTGCTGGCCATCAGCGGCTCGGTCAACACGCTCAAGCACCTGCAGGCGGTGGCCGTGGAGGCCGGCTGCGACGTGGACGTCTACCGGCTGTTCGAGGAGCTGTCCGCCGAGGTGCCGCTGATCACGGCCGTGAAGCCGAACGGCGACCGGCGCATCGACGAGTTCGAGGCCGCGGGCGGCACGCCCGCGCTGCTGTACCAGCTGCGTTCCCTGCTGGACCTGGACCACCGCGGGGTCAGCGGGCGCACGCTGGGCGAGCTGCTGCATCCGGAGTCGGTGCGGGACGCGGACGTCATCCACCCGGTGGCCGACCCGCTGGCCCGGCACCCGGGCATCGTGGTCGTGCGCGGCTCGCTCGCGCCGGACGGCGCGGTGGTGAAGCGGACAGTGGCCGACCAGGGCCTGCGCCGGTTCTCCGGTCCGGCGAAGGTGTTCCGGTCGCGCGAGGAAGGGCTGGCCGGTATCAAGGCGGGCGAGGTCGAAGCCGGGCAGGTGGTCGTGCTGACCGGCCTCGGCCTGCGTGGCGCGCCGGGCATGGGCCTGACGTCGGCGTTCGTGTTCGCCATCGACGGCGCCGGCCTTGCCGAGCAGGTCGTGGTGATCACCGACGGCCAGATGTCCGGTCTGGTCAACAACGGGCTGGTCGTCGCCGAGGTGAGCCCGGAGGGCGCGGTCGGCGGGCCGTTGGGCCTGGTGGCGGACGGCGACACGATCAGCGTGGACGTCGACGCGCGCACCGTCGACCTGCACGTGCCCGAGGCGGAGCTGGCCGAGCGGCGGGCGCGGCTGGCACCGATGCCCGAACCGTCGGGCTGCGGCTGGCTGTCGGTGTACGCGCGGTCCGTGCGGCCGCTGACCCGAGGGGCGACGCTGGGATGAAGGCGGTGGTGTGCACGCCGGACGGCACGGTGGTCGACGACGTGCCCGACCCGACGCCGGCGGCCGGTGAGGTGGTCGTCGAGGTCGACGCGTGCGGGCTGTGCGGTTCGGACGTGCACGCGGTGGAACGCGGCCACACCCGGCCGGGCCAGATCCTCGGCCACGAGTTCTCCGGGTACGTCGCCGAGCTGGGCTCGGGCGTGTCCGACTGGTGGGTGGGCGCGCCGGTGGCGGTGAACCCGCTCGGGTCGTGCGGCAAGTGCCGGGCGTGCGCGAAGGGCGTGCCGTTCGACTGCCCGGCCGTGCCGAACGTCGGCATCACCGCCCGCGGCGCGTACGCCCAGTACGTCGCGGTGCCGGCGGACCAGCTGGTCGGGTTGCCCGAGGACCTGCCGGTGGAGCTGGGCGCGTGCGCGGAACCGCTCGCCGTCGCGGTGAACGCGGTGCGCATCGCGAACGTCCGGCCCGGCGACACCGCGCTGGTCTACGGCGTGGGTTCCATCGGGCTCAACGTGATCATGGCGCTGCGACTGGCCCATGTGGACACCGTCGTGGCGGCGGGCAGGACGGCCGGTCGGCGGCTGGCGGCGGCAGCGGTCGGCGCGGACGAGGTCATCGACACGCGTGCCGTCGGCGTCACCGAGCACGCCGAGCGGTCCGGCCGCCGGTACTCGGCGGTGTTCGAGTGCTCCGGCGCACCGGGTGCCGTCGCGGAGTCGTTCGGCCTGCTGGAACCGGGCGGCAGTTGTGTCGCGGTGGCACTGAGCCGGGAGACGCTGGACGTGTCGGTGGCCGGCATCGTCGGGAACGGCACCCGCCTGCTGGGCAGTTGCGCGTTCACCAGGACGGACTACCGGGCGGCCGTCGAGCACATCGCGACGTGGCGCGCGCCGGTCGCGGACATCATCAGTCAACGGATATCGCTGCACGACACACCGGACATGCTGGTGCGGCTGCGCACGCCCGGCGAACTGGTCCGGGTGCTGACGAAACCGGGGTCGTGAGGAGGCGGCAATGGAGCTGTTCACCGGCCGGACAGCGGTGATCACCGGCGCGGGCAGCGGCATGGGCAAGGCGTTCGCGCTGCGGTTCGGTGCCGAGGGAATGCGTGTGGTGGCGGCCGACATCGAACCGGAGGCGCTGTCGGCGACGGTCACCCAACTGACGGACGCGGGCTGCGAGGCGGTCGGCGTGCCCACGGACGTCTCGGACCCGGCGGCCGTGGCGCACCTGGCCGACGAGGCGACGCGGCGGTTCGGGCCGGTGCACCTGCTGTGCAACAACGCGGGTGTCGAGGGCTACCTGGACGGGCCGATCTGGGCGGCGACCGACAAGGACTGGCAGTGGACGGTGGACGTCAACTTCTGGTCGGTCGTGCACGGTGTGCGCGCGTTCGTGCCGCTGATGCTGGCGCACGGCGAGCCGGCGCACGTGGTCAACACGGCGTCGATGACGGCCGTGACGCGGGCCGGCAACATGTACGGCATCACGAAACACGCGGTCCTGGCGTTGACCGAGGTGCTGGACCGGGACCTGCGCGCGGCGGACGCGCTGATCGGCGTGACGGCGCTGTGCCCGGGCATCATCGCGACGAACCTGTTCCACGGCAGCCGCAACCGCCCGGCCCACCTGGGCGACACGATCTCACCGGACGGCCACGACCTGCGGGAACGCATGCACGCCACGCTGGCCCAGGGCATGCCGCCGGCACAGGTGGCGGACAAACTGGTGGCGGCGGTCCAGGCGAACGCGCTGTACCTGCTGACCGACCACGCGTGGGACGAGCAGATCGTCGAACGCCACGAAGCGATCCTGGCCGGCACACCGAGCGAGGCCCTGCGATGACCGGCCGATTCGACGGGCAGGTGGCCGTGGTGACGGGCGCGGCGGCCGGCTTCGGTCTGACGGTGGCGACCCGTCTGGCGGCCGAAGGCGCGCACACGGTCCTGGTCGACGTGGCGGCGGAGCCGCTGCGCAAGGCGGCGGCGGACATCCCGAACTCGCTGGCGGTCGAGGCCGACGTCAGCCGGGAAGCCGACGTGGACGAGTACGTCCGGCAGGCGGTGGACCGGCACGGCCGGATCGACCTGTTCTTCAACAACGCCGGCATCGAGGGCCGGATGGCGCCGATGACGGAACTGTCCGTCGACGACTTCGACCGGGTGTGGGCGGTCAACGCCCGCGGCGTGTTCCTGGGCCTGCGGGCCGTGCTGAAGGTGATGAAGCCACAGGGATCCGGGGCGATCGTGAACACGGCGTCGATGGCGGGCATCCGCGGCTCGGCGACGTTCTCGCCGTACATCGCGGCCAAACACGCGGTCGTCGGCCTGACCCGGTGCGCGGCGCTGGAGGGTGCCCCGTACGGCATCCGGGTCAACGCCGTGGCACCCGGCCACATCGACACCCGGATGGCCCGGGACCTGACGGCCCAGATCGACCCGGACGACCCGCAGGGCGTGTTCGACCGGATGTCACGGAGCATCCCGCTGGGCCGGTACGGCACGGCGGACGAGGTGGCCAACCTGGCGATCTGGCTGCTCTCACCGGAGGCGAGCTACGTGTCGGGGGCGCTGCACGTGATCGACGGCGCCCTGAACGCCTGACCGGCCGGCGCCTGTCCATCGTCCGCGTCGGAATCGCCGGCATCAGCCCCAGGTCAGGAACCGGTAGTGCAGGGCGGTCGTCGACTCCTGCCACTCCCCCACGGAGTCCGGTGCGCGGCCCACGGCCGGTGCGTGCGTGTCGCCCTCGAAGGACTCGCGGATCTCGGTGACCACGATCCGGTCCGCGAACGGCAGTGCCGCCCGGTACACCGCCGCACCGCCGATCACCCACACGTCCCCGTCCACCGCGGCCAGGGCAGCCGCCAGGCCGCCGAACGTCTCCACACCCTCCTGCGGCCTGCTCGACAGCACCACGTTGCGCCTGCCGGGCAGCGGCCGGAACCGGGGCGGCAGGGACTCCCACGTCCGCCTGCCCATGAGCACGGCAGCGCCCGCCGTCAGGGAGCGGAAGTGCTTGAGGTCCTCCGGCAGGTGCCACGGCAGGGTGCCGTCGCGGCCGATGACGCCGTTCACCGACTGCGCCCAGACCAGTCCGATCACACCGCCACCGGTGCTTTGATGCCGGGGTGCGGATCGTAGCCGTCCAGCGTGATGTGCTCGTACGTGTAGTCGAACAGGCTGTCCGCGGGTTTCAGCCGCAACGTGGGGAACGGCCGGGCCTCCCGGGCCAGTTGGGTGCGGACCTGGTCCTCGTGGTTGTCGTAGATGTGGCAGTCACCACCGGTCCAGATGAAGTCGCCGACACCGAGGCCCACCTGCGCCGCGATCATGTGCGTGAGCAGCGCGTAGCCGGCGATGTTGAACGGCACGCCGAGGAACAGGTCGGCACTGCGTTGGTACAACTGGCAGGACAGCCGGCCGTCGGCGACGTAGAACTGGAACAACGCGTGGCACGGCGGCAGTGCCATCCGCGGGATGTCGGCGACGTTCCACGCGGACACGATCATCCGCCGGGAGTCGCGATTCTCCCGCAGCGTGCGCAGGACCTCGGCGATCTGGTCGATGTGGCCACCGTCCGGCGTCGGCCACGACCGCCACTGCACGCCGTAGACCGGACCGAGGTCGCCGTCGGCGCCCGCCCACTCGTCCCAGATCGTGACGCCGTTGTCCCGCAGCCAGGTCACGTTCGAGTCGCCGCGCAGGAACCACAGCAGCTCGTACGCGATCGAGCGGAAGTGGACCTTCTTCGTGGTGACCAACGGGAAGCCGTCGGCGAGCGGGTAGCGCAACTGGTGGCCGAAGATCGACCGGGTGCCGGTGCCGGTGCGGTCCGCTTTGTGGGCGCCCGTGTCCAGCACGTGGCGCAGCAGGGATTCGTACTGCGTGTCCGGCATGCCGCGAGCCTAACCCTTCAGTGGCGTGTCGAGGTGGTGGAACGCGCCGGACCGGGCAAGATCCCTAGAACACCACCGTCGTGTTGCCGTCCCGCAACACCCGGTCCTCGCAGTGCCACGCGACGGCCCGCGACAACACCAGCCGTTCCACGTCCGCGCCCTTGCGCTGCAACTCGCGCACGGACTCGTGGTGCGACACGCGGATCACGTCCTGCTCGATGATCGGTCCCTCGTCCAGGTCCTCGGTCACGTAGTGCGCCGTGGCGCCGATCAGCTTCACACCGCGGTCCTTCGCCCGTTGGTACGGGCCGGCACCCATGAACGCCGGCAGGAACGAATGATGGATGTTGATCACCGGCACGCCCAGCTCGTCCAGGAACTCGCCGGACAGGATCTGCATGTAGCGGGCCAGCACCAGCAGGTCCACGTTTCCCTTGAGCAGGTTGAGCTGCTCCTTCTCGGCGGCCGTCTTGTGGTCCCGGGGCACCGGGACGTGGAAGAACGGGATGTCGAACCGGCGGACGTCGTCGGCCAGATCCGCGTGGTTGGACACCACCATCGGGATCGTCATCGGCAGCTCGCCGCGCCGCTGCCGCCACAACAGGTCCAGCAGGCAGTGGTCCGCCTTGGACACGAAGATCGCGACTCGCTTGTGGCGCTTCGCCTCGACGAGCCGGAACTCCAGTCCCAGCTCCTCCCCCAGCCGCACGTCCAGCGCCTGCCGCAGTGCCACCAACCGGCCGGCCAGGTCCGGCAGGTGGAACACCGTGCGCTGGAAGAACCGGCCACCGGACGGGTCGCTGGACGACTGGTCGAGCGCGAGGATGTTCGCCCCGCACTCGGTCAGCACCGACGACACGGTCGCCACGATCCCCGGCCGGTCCGCGCCCTGCACGATCAGCCGCCCGTAGTCCAGCTCAGTCATGGTCCCCTCCGGCGAGCAGCGACTGCCGCCACTCCTCCGTCCTGCCCAGTTCGTTGAACGTGAAGATGTGCAGCGCGCGGATGTGCGTCTCGGTCCGGGCGGCGGCCGCGGCCAGCCTGCGGGCCAGCTTCGTCGGCTGGTAGCCGCCCGGTATCAGGAACCGCCACAGCAGGCTGCGCTGCTTGCGCAGGAACCGCGCGGACTGCCCCAGCCCGATGGCCGCCGAGATCCGCATCAGCTTCTGCTGGCTGACCGGCCCGGGCATGCCGACGTGGATCGGCAGGTCCACGCCCGACGCCGCGACCCGCGCCGCCCACGACACCGTCGTGCGGGCATCGAAGCAGATCTGCGTGATGATCCGGTTCGCCAGCGGTGCCTTCTGTTTGAGCGCCAGGTCGATCGTCTGCTGCGGAATGGTGCCGTGCCCCTCCGGGTAGCCGGCGATGCCGACCTGGAACGAGTGGCCGACGGCGTCCATCGCCTGCAGCAGCGAATAGGCGTCCGGGAACGGTCCGGCCGGCTCGGGCGCGTCGCCGCCGATCACGAACACCGACCGCACGCCCGCGTCGCGCAGCCGCGCGACCACGGACGCCACGTGCGCCGCGTCCGTGAACTGCCGGGCCGGCAGGTGCGGGGCGACCGTGTAACCGTGGCCCAGCAGGCGTTCGGTCAGGTCGACGGTCGCGGTGATGCCGCGGGCCTCGGTGACCGTGACGGTCAGCGGCACGGACGTCGGCACGTCGGCGAGCACGGCGCGTTCGGTGTTCTTGAACGGCATGACCTCGTAGCTGATCTCCCGCACCAGGTCGGCAAGGCCGATGACCATCGTGTCTCCTCGGTTGGCACACCGCGTCCGGTCCAGTACAACCGAACGACCGATCGCCGCTCACCCGGCATCGGGGCCGAGTTGCCGCGACAAATGACCGAACCCCTGGCGGTCACCGAAGTTCCGTACGACAAATGACTCATCGGCACCGGCCAATCCGGCCACCGCGGCACCGGCATTCCGCTATGTCACCGGCCGTGGGACGCGCGTAGCTTGGCGACGGGATCGCCATTTCGTATCAACGCTGTCGTATCGCCATTGTCGTCGAGTGAGAACGGGCCACAGATGAGCGCGAAGAACCTGCAAGAGGTCCTGGACCAGGCCGGCAACACGGTGGAGCTGTTGCGCAACTCACAGCTCGGGGCGTACATCTACCCGGTCGTGCCCGCCGAGTTCACGAACTGGCGGCGTGAGGTCATCTCGTGGCGCGAGACCGCCGTGCTGTTCGACCAGTCGCACCACATGGTCAACATGTACGTGTCGGGTCCCGACGCGCTGCGGCTGCTGACCGAGACGGGCATCAACAGCACCGCGAAGTTCCCGGTGGACTCGGCCAAGCAGTTCGTGCCCGTGTCCCCGGAGGGCGGTGTCATCGGTGACGGCATCCTGTTCCGCCTGGCGGAAGAGGAGTTCGTGTTCGTCGGGCGCGCGCCGGTGGGCAACTGGCTGCTGTTCCGAGCCGGGCAGGGGTACAACGTCGACGTGAAGCTGGACCCGCGGTCGCCGTCCCGACCGTACGGCAAGCCGGTCAAGCGCGAGGTGTGGCGGTTCCAGATCCAGGGCCCGAACGCGTGGCAGGTCATCGAGAAGCTCAACGGCGCACCGGTCGAGCAGGTCAAGTTCTTCCGGATGGGCTACATGAACATCGCCGGTCACCAGGTCCGCACCCTGCGGCACGGCATGGCGGGTGCGCCGGGGCTGGAGATCTGGGGTCCGTACGAGACGTACGACGAGACGCGCGACGCGATCCTCGCCGCCGGTGCCGAGTTCGGCATGGAGCCGTGCGGTTCCC